>JBCBPG010000505.1:0-3922 GCA_039820865.1 Pseudomonadota bacterium | reverse complement strand
CGTGATCTGCCACCTCGACGAGGGCGCGGCGGTGCACATGGAGATCACCGTCGACACCGGCAAGGGCTATGTCGCGGCCGACCGCAACCGGCCCGAGGATGCGCCGATCGGCCTGATCCCGGTCGATGCGATCTACTCGCCCGTGCGCCGGGCGAGCTACAAGGTCGACCCGACCCGCGAGGGCCAGGTGCTCGACTATGACCGCCTCTCGATCACGGTCGAGACGGACGGCACGCTCTCGCCCGAGGACAGCCTCGCCTTCGCCGCGCGCATCCTGCAGGACCAGCTCCAGACCTTCATCAACTTCGAGGAGCCGAAGGAGGCCGGCCGCTACGACGCGGACGACGAACTCGAGTTCAATCCGCTGCTGCTGAAGAAGGTCGACGAGCTCGAGCTCTCGGTCCGCTCGGCCAACTGCCTGAAGAACGACAATATCGTCTATATCGGCGACCTGATCCAGAAGACCGAAGCGGAGATGCTGCGCACCCCGAACTTCGGCCGCAAGTCGCTGAACGAGATCAAGGAGGTCCTGACCACCATGGGCCTCCACCTCGGCATGGACGTACCACAGTGGCCGCCCGAGAACATCGAGGATCTCGCCAAGAAGTTCGAGGACCACTTCTGACAGTGTACATCACGCACCCTGCGGCCCATGCGCAGGGTGCGTGTCAACGCACCGCCGAACCAACTGAAACCTGCACGATTTGTGTGTGAGTGTGGGTGACGACGACGACCCGGGCAGCTGCCCCAACGGACCGTCACGGTCCCTAGACAAAGTATAAACCCCGTAGACGGAGACAAAGAGATGCGCCATCGCAACGGACCGCGGAAGCTGAACCGCACCGCCGAGCACCGCAAGGCCATGTTCGCCAACATGGCCTGCGCCCTGATCGAGCACGAACAGATCAAGACGACCCTGCCCAAGGCCAAGGAACTGCGCCCGGTGGTCGAGAAGCTGATCACGCTGGCCAAGCAGGACAGCGTCCACAACCGCCGCGTCGCCATGTCGAAGATCAAGCAGCCCGAGATGGTGAAGAAGCTCTTCAACGTGCTCGGCCCCCGCTATGTCGAGCGGCCGGGCGGCTATGCCCGCGTCCTCAAGGCCGGCTTCCGTTACGGCGACATGGCGCCGATGGCGATCATCGAGCTGGTCGGGCGCGACGAGGACGCCAAGGGTGCTGCCGACCGCGCCCGCGCCGAGGCCGAGGACGCCCTCTCGACCTACGACGACTGAGGCGCGAGGCCGGCAGCCGCGTGGCATTCGGCCAGGTTCCGGCTGGCCCGGGGCCGTCCGGGCGCCTAGGCTGACCAGGCTCCGATCCGGCGAGGAGGGGGTATGAGCGACCTGTTCGACCGCCTCGAGCCGGAGAGCCGCGGGGGCCCCGGGGCCGATGCCCCTGCGCCTGCCGCGGGGCCTGCGCCGCTCGCCGAGCGGCTCCGGCCCACGTCGCTCGAGGATGTCGTCGGACAGGCCCAGCTGCTGGGCCCCGAGGGGCCGCTCGGCGCGATGCTGATCGCGGGCACGCTGGGCTCGGTGATCTTCTGGGGCCCGCCCGGCTGCGGCAAGACGACGATCGCGCGCCTGCTGGCCGACCGCACCGACGCGAGTTTCGTCCAGATCAGCGCGATCTTCACCGGTGTCGCGGAGCTGCGGAAGGTCTTCGAGGCCGCCCGCCACCGCCATGCCCAGGGCCGCGCCACCCTGCTCTTCGTCGACGAGATCCACCGCTTCAACCGCGCCCAGCAGGACGCCTTCCTGCCGCAGATGGAGAACGGGACGATCACGCTGGTCGGCGCGACGACCGAGAACCCGTCCTTCGAACTGAACGCGGCGCTGCTCTCGCGCGCCCAGGTGCTCCGCCTCGAGCCCCTTGGCGCCGACGACCTGGCCGCGCTGCTGGGGCGTGTCGAGGCCGAGACCGGGCCGCTGCCCGTCGACGCCGATGCCCGCGCGGCGCTGATCGATCTGGCCGCCGGCGACGGGCGGGCGCTCATCGGGCTCGCCGAGCAGGCCGCCACCCTCGGCCCCGACCCGGTCGACCGTGCGACGCTGACCGCGCGCCTCACCCGCCGCGCCGCGCTCTACGACAAGGCGGGCGATGCGCATTACGGCCTGATCTCGGCGCTCCACAAGTCCGTCCGCGGCTCGGACGCCGATGCGGCGCTCTACTGGCTCGCGCGCATGCTCGAGGGGGGCGAGGACCCGCGCTACCTCGCGCGCCGCATCACCCGCATGGCGATCGAGGATATTGGCCTTGCCGAGCCCGAGGCCGCGCGGATGTGCCTCGACGCCTGGGCGATCTGTGAGCGCCTCGGCTCGCCGGAGGGCGACCTGGCGCTGGGCGAGGCGGTCGTGGCGCTGGCGCTGGCGCCCAAGTCCAACGCCGTCTACACCGCGTTCAAGGCCGCGCAGGCGCTGGCGAGGGAAACCGGCCATCTCGCCCCGCCCGCCCATATCCTGAACGCGCCGACCCGGCTGATGAAGGAGCAGGGCTTCGGCAAGGGCTATGCCTACGACCACGACGCCGAGGACGCGTTTTCGGGCCAGGACTACTTCCCCGAGGGCATAGCGCGCCCGGCCTTCTACGACCCGCCCGAGCGCGGGCACGAGCGTGAGATGCGCCGCCGCCTCGACTGGTTCGCTGCCCGCCGGGCCGAGCGGGAACGGGGGGCGTCGTGAGCGCCTGGCTGGCCGTCGCAGCGGGGGGCGCGATCGGCGCCACGCTGCGCTATGCCGCGACCACGGCGCTCAAGGGCGCGGTGCCCGGCTTTCCCGTCGGTACGCTTGCGATCAACGTCATCGGCTCCTTCGCCATGGGCGTGCTTGCCGTCGTGCTGATGGAGCGGATGGGCGGCTTCGCGCGCTGGGCGCCGTTCCTGCTGACGGGCGTGCTCGGCGGCTTCACCACCTTTTCGGCCTTCTCGCTCGACGCGCTCTACCTGGTCGAGCGGGGCCGGATGGGGGCGGCGGCGCTCTATGTCGGCGGCTCGGTCCTGCTCTCGGTGGGGGCGCTGGCGCTGGGGCTCTGGGGCGCGCGGCGCCTTCTGGCGGAGGGAGCGTGAGCGGGGTTCAGCATCGCCGTGTCGGCACCGACGAGGCCGAGCAGCGGCTGGATCGATGGCTGAAGCGCCACTTCCCCGTGCTGACGCAGGGCGCGGTCGAGCGCATGTGCCGCAAGGGAGAGCTCCGCGTCGACGGCGCGCGGGCCAAGGCCTCGACCCGCGTTGCGCCGGGGCAGGAGGTGCGGATCCCGCCCCTGCCGGCCGCGCCCGCGGGCGAGGGAACGGCGCCGGCGGCGGCGCGTGCGCCCGATGCGGGCCTGGTGGCCGAGCTTCGCGACCGCGTGCTCTACCGCGACGATGCGCTCCTGGTGATCGACAAGCCGGCGGGCCTCTCGGTGCAGGGCGGCACGGGGCAGACGCGCCATCTCGACGGCGCGCTGGCGGGGCTCCGCTTCGGGCGCGAGGATGCGCCGCGGCTGGTGCATCGCCTCGATCTCGAGACCTCGGGCGTGCTGGTCCTGGGGCGCACGGGCGCCGCGGCGACCGCCCTGACGCGCGCCTTTCGCACCCGCGCGGTCGAGAAGCGCTATCTCGCCGTCGTCGCAGGCCAGCCGAAGCCGCTGGCCGGCACGATCCGCTATGCGCTGGTCAAGGCGGGCGGGCGCGGGGTCGAGAAGATGGCGACCCTGCATCCCGACGCCATCGAGGCGACGCCGGGCGCCCAGGCCGCGCGCACCGACTACCGCGTGCTGGAGACGGCGGGCGGGCGCGCCTCGGTGGTGCTCGCGCGGCCGGTGACCGGGCGCAAGCACCAGATCCGCGCGCACCTGGCGGCCCTGGGCACGCCGGTGGCGGGGGACGGACGCTATGGCGGGCGGGGGCAGGAGAACGCCGGCGACGGCTGGGGCGCGAGCCTGGG
>JBCBPG010000504.1:0-3938 GCA_039820865.1 Pseudomonadota bacterium | reverse complement strand
TTTTATTTGTAAAAAATCACGAGATTCCTAGATCTCCCACTGTCGGCAACGAAAGGAGCTTGTGATGAGAAACGCTGTTCTCACGGCGATGCCGGAGCGGGAGGCGCCCGCGACGGGGATCGAGGGCCGCACCATGGTCGCCAATGCGCTGACCGGCGTTCTCGCGGACAGCTACGTGCTGATGGTGAAGACGCAGGGCTACCACTGGAATGTCGTCGGCCCGCTGTTCCAGCCGATCCACGTGCTGACCGAGACGCACTACCGCGATCTCTTCGAGGCCATCGATACGATGGCCGAGCGTGTGCGCGCCCTGGGCGAGGTCGCGCCGCTGGCCTTCACCGACATGCTGTCGGAGGCCGTCCTGGCGGAGGAGGAGACCCAGCGCAGCGCCGAGTGCATGATCCGCCGGCTCGTCGCCGATCACGAGACGCTGGCGCGGCGCCTGCGCGACCTGGCCGAACTGGCAGCGGGCAGCCGCGACGGCGCGACCGAGGATCTCGCCAACAGCCGCATGGCCTTCCACGAGGAAGCGGCCTGGATGCTCCGCGCCACCGTCGCGCAGTAACCCCGTCGCGGGCCCGCCCGCGACCCATCCCCGACAGACGAGAGAAACGATGACACACAAGGAAAGCGGGGCCATTGCGGCCTCGCCCAGCGATACCGCCATGCCGCGCGCCTGGCCCCTGCCGCCCGTGACGCAGACCGATCACGGTGACCCGCGCCGCGTCGGCCTGGAACTGGAGTTCACCGGCCTGAGCGTGGCAGAGACCGCGGCGCTGCTCGTGGAACGGTTCGATGCGGTGATCGACGTCCGCTCGCGCCACGACGTCGCGGCCGAGGTCCCGGCACTGGGGGCCGCGGAGGTGGCGCTGGATACGCGCCATGCAAAGCACCTCTCTGACGACTCCGAGCTGGCCGCCGCCGCGCGGGACATGTTCGGCGATGCGGCCGCCCTGGTCGTGCCGACCGAGATCACCGCGCCGCCGCTCGCGATCGGCGAGGCCGGCATGACCGACGAGATCGTCGAGGCGCTGCGCGCCGCCGGGGCGCGCGGGACCAGGGCCGCGCCCACCAATGCCTTCGCCATGCAGCTCAATGTCGAGGCCGCGTCGACCGCGCCCACGGCCGTCCTGTCGGTGCTCCGCAGCTTCATCCTGCTCGAGGACTGGCTGCGTGCCGAGATCCAGGTCGATGTCGCACGCCGCGTGCTGGGCTTCGAGCACCGCTTTCCGGCGGACTATCGGCGCAAGATCTTCGACCCGCGCTACGCGCCCTCGGCCGGCGGGCTGATCGACGACTATCTCGAGGCGAACCCGACGCGGAACCGCGCCCTCGACCTGCTCCCGATCCTCGCCGAGATCGACGAGGACCGTGTGCGCGCGGCGCTGCCCGACGAAAAGATCAAGCCGCGCCCGGCCTATCACTACCGGCTGCCCGACTGCCGGATCGAGGAGGTGGACTGGAGTCCTCGCCTCGACTGGGAGCGCTGGCTCGTCGTCGAGCGCCTCGCCGCGGACGAGGCCCGGCTGCATGAGGCGATGCGCGAGCAGCGGGCCCTGCTCGACGGGCCGGTCGGCGCCAACGTCCTCAGTCGCGCGCCCGTCGATGCCTCGATCGCACTGGGGAGGTCGCTGTGGGACGTCCCGTGATCGGCATCGCGACACCGGCGCGCATCACGCCGGCATGGCCCTTCCTCGCCTTCTCGGTCCGGCTTGCCGGCGGGCGGCCGAAGCGCCTGCCCCCTGGGGCCGACCGCGACGGGATGCCGGCCATCGACGGCCTCGTGATCGGCGGTGGCGACGACATCGCCGCCGATCTCTACGGCGCGAGGGCGATGGTGGACACCCGGATCGACCCCGCGCGCGATGCGGCCGAGAAGGCGCTGATCGAGCGGGCCCGACCGCTCGGCCTGCCGATCCTCGGCATCTGCCGCGGCGCCCAGATGCTGGCCGTCGTCGGCGGCGGCACGCTGCATCGCGACATCTACGCCCACTACCGCGATGCCAGGCGGCTCTGGACGCCGCTGCCGGCCAAGGACGTGACGATCACGCCCGGCACCGCGCTGGCCGCGATCACCCGGACCGACCGCCTGCGCGTCAACAGCCTGCACCATCAGGCGGTCGACCGGATGGGCGAGGGCATGCGGGTGGCCGCCCGTGACACCGCCGGCGTCGTGCAGGCCGTCGAGTGCGACGAACGCCATTCCGACCAGCCCTTCCTGATCGGCGTCCAGTGGCACCCGGAGTTCCTGTTCTACCGGAGCGCCCATCGACGCCTGTTCCGTGCCCTCGTCGATGCCGCACGGCGTGGCCGTCGCGACGGCGCCGGGCTCATGGCCGCTGCCTGAGCGCCGCCGCCGCCCCCGCTCCCGTCGCGACCGACTGCGAGGTCGGCCGGGGCACCGTGGCCGTCGCCGGCGTGGACGTGCACCGGCCGGCCGGGGCTGCGCTCACGCGCCGGTCGACGGGCGATGTCGCAGACCCCCATGCCGCGATCGCGACGGATCGGCCGACACGCGGTTCGCGGCGTCGACCCGTGCAACGCGATGTTACTCGACAGCAGGCCGTGTTCGCGCTGAGTTGTCGCGATGCGGATCATTGCACTCAGCCTCGCACTCGCTGCCGCCCTCGTCGGTCCCGCCCGGTCCGAAACCGCGGTCGACCTGGAACTCGTCCTCGCCGTGGACGTGTCGCTCTCGATGACGGCGGGCGAGATCGAGATCCAGCGCCGCGGCTATGCCGAGGCCCTGGTCAGCGATGATGTCCTGCAGGCGATCCGCTTCGGCGGCCCGCACGGCCAGATCGCCCTCACCTACATCGAGTGGGCCGGGCCGGCGTCCCAGCGCCTGGTCGTCGACTGGACGCTCGTTCGCACGAGGGCCGACGCAGAGGCCTTCGCGGCCAGGCTGACCGCGAGTTTCGAGAGCCCGCTCCCGAGAACCTCGATCTCGGGCATCATCGACCACTCGCTGCCGCGTTTCGAGGACAACGGTTTCGCCGCGGAGCGCAAGGTGATCGACATCTCGGGCGACGGACCGAACAATGGCGGCCGTCCGGTCCTCGCGGCGCGGGCGGATGCCGCCGCGCGCGGCATCACGATCAACGGGCTGCCGCTGATGACCCGCGAGGGTCGGTACACCCGGTTCGATCTCGAAGACCTCGACGAGTACTACCACCAGTGCGTCATCACGGGGCCGACCGCATTCGTCATCCCCGTGCTGCGCTGGGAGGACTTTCCCGATGCGGTCCGCAGGAAACTGATCCTCGAACTCTCCGACAGGCAACCGGCCGGGGCCCGCCTGCACCGTATCGCCGGCTACGACTGCCTGATCGGCGAGAAAATCTGGAACCGATACTATGGCGACTGGAACTGACGCCACGGCCAGCGGGTTCCGGCGGCGCGCCCGCGCCGTCCCCGGTCGGTCAGCTTCAGCGGATGCTGCTCTCATCCGTTGTCGCCCGCCGTCTGACCCGAGCCCGTGCTTCTCCGCGGCATGCCGGGATCCCTCGCCCCCCTCCCGCCCCCCGCAGCCCGTGCCGCCATGTTGCGCCCGCAACGGGCATCGACGCCGCGCCACCTGACAAGCGCCGCGCCCATGCCCGCTGCCTCAGGCGCGGGCGAGGGCGCGACAGGGGGGCTGCGCTCTCCGGCAGCAGATCAGGGTCGTTCCTTGCTTGCTGACCAGCGCAAGCTGGTGCCGGTCGGACTGCCGCGCGTCTTCCGTCAACGAACGCCTTGCGACGGGCGCGTGACGGGCTCGGCCCGTGTCTTCCGCGCGAGCGCCTTCTCCACCATGAGACTGCCGGAGGCCCAGTCGTGGCAGCGCCACATGTGCGCATGGTTCACGTAGGAGGCCCCTCCGTAGAACATCTCGTACTGGGTGTGACGCGAGGCGAACTCGGAGCCGATGGCGTCCCAGGCGAGCTTCATCAGCGCGA
>JBCBPG010000503.1:0-3948 GCA_039820865.1 Pseudomonadota bacterium | reverse complement strand
TTGGCCGCCCGCTCGGCCGGCGCATCGGCGCGGGCTATCTTGGCGGCGCGTTCGATCTGGTCGAGGAAGGGGTAGAGCGCGCTGTTCTGGCGATGCGGCGCGCAGAAGTAGCGCAGGTACAGCGGCTCGTCGCGTGCCGCCATCTCGCTGACCGCGGCGATGATGCGCGACTTGCCGATGCCGGCCTCACCCGTCAGCACCACCGCGCGGCCCCGCCCGCGCCCGGCGTCGAGCCAGCGCCGGGTGATGATCTCGATCTCCTCCTCGCGCCCGACCAGCGGGCTCGTCCCCCCGTCGGCACCCTGCGCCAGCGAGGCCTCGGGGTCGATCTGGCTCAGCACCAGCGAGACCTTGACCGGTGCCGAGAAGCCCTTGAGGGCCATCGGCGGCACCTCGCGGTAGACGAAGCGTGCGCCGCAGAGCCGGCGCGTCGTCTCGCACAGCGCCACGGTCCCGGGTTCGGCCACCGCCTGCAGCCGCGCCGCGAGGTTCGGCGTCTCGCCATAGACCTCGTGGCTGCGCGCCGTCACCATGATGTCGTTGCCGATGACGACCAGCCCGGTCGCCGCACCGACACGCACCTTCATCGCCAGCCCGTGCACCCGCTGCAGCGCCTCGAGTTCCGCTGCGACCGCCAGACCCGTCCGGACGGCGCGCACCGCGTCGTCCTCGCCCGCGCGCGGAAAGCCGAAGAAGACCTGCATGCTGTCGCCGGTGACGTCCGAGACCATGCCGCCCTCGCCCTCGACCAGCCGCGAGACCGAGAGGATGTAGGCGTTCATCGCGTCGCGGTATTCCTCGGGGTCAAGACGCGTCGACATCTCGGTCGAGCCGGCAAGGTCGATGTTCAGCACCGAAAGCTGGCGCCGTTCCATGTCGCGTCCCGGGGCCGTCTGGTACGCCTCGTCGGGGCGACGCCGCGGTGGCGGGCTCAAGGCGGCATCGCCCGGGGCGGGCGCCTCGGCGGCCGCGCGCGGGGACGGTGCGGCGTCGGCCAGTGACGGGCCGTCGCGCGGCGGGTCGGCCGGAGGCAGCGGCGCGGAGGGACGGGCGGCCGTGGTCAGCGCGCTACCGCACTCGCCGCAGAACTTGTGGCGCGGCGGGTTCGTGTGGCCGCATCCCGAACAGCACCGCGAGAGTGCGCCGCCGCATTCGCCGCAGAACTTGTTCGTCTCGGGGTTCGTCGCGCCACAAGCGGTACAGTCCATTGCGCGTCCTACTCGTCACCGGGACCCACGCGCCCACCCCGGCGCGCCTTCGATCCTTTGCCTGCATCGCCTCGTGGCCTGGCGTCCCGGTGCCGAAGATCCCCGTAAGCGCCAGCGACCGACACGCCCAGACGTGCCGGTACGACCGGTCGGCTTCTCGGGCACGGCACGCCTGTCGGCACCGGCCCGGCACTACGGGGACGTCAAGCGGGAACACCACGGGCGAACACACACGTTCGTTCACGGTTCCAGAAGGTGGCATCTTCCGCCGCCCACCACCACAAGAATCCATCCGTGACCGATTAGCCTGGACGAGTGCGGCACCGAAGCGACAACCCCGCACGCGCCAGTTCGGGGCGCATGTCGCGACAGCACGCGGCGCGGCGTCCGCGTGAAGGGTCCCGCCCACCGCCCTCGCTCACCGCCCTGGCCCGCCCAACAGGCCCCTATGGCTGTGATCGGCACGGGGCGATGGTGGCGCCCGAGAGCGTCCGGCGCTCGGCAACCTCGATCCAGGGGGTTCCGGACGGGCATGGGCTGGCCAGACGCTGCGCTCACGGGCGCCGGCTGAGCCCCGGGGCAACCGCCCCCCGTGATCCGGAAACCGGTGATGCGCTGCTGGCCTTGGGGGCCGATCGGACCTACCACTGTGACCGGCGACGGGGCTGCCGCGCGGCCCGCCGGCAGAGGGGCGCAGGACGGTATGGCGACGACGCATGACGGCTTCGCGGCACTGAGGCAGGACACGGAGTACCAGCGGCTCCTGGCGGCCTCGGCCCGGGCCGGGCGCGATCCGCTGCAGGTGCAGGCCGCCGGCGGCAACAGCTCGATCAAGGCGGGCGGCGCGATGTGGGTCAAGGCCTCCGGCACCTGGCTGGCCGATGCCGAGACGCGCGAGATCATGGTGCCCGTCCGCCAGGGTGCGCTTGTCGAGGCGATGGCCGCGGGGCCGGTCGATGCCAAGGGGTTCGTGCCCGACGGCCTCGCCGGCGAGGGGCTGAGGCCCTCGATCGAGACCACGGTCCACGCGGTCCTGCCCCAGCGCATCGTGCTGCACACCCATTGCGTGGCGACCATCGCCATGGCGATGCGGCGCGACCGTGCCGCGCTGATGGTCGACCGGCTGGGCGATCTCGACCCCATCGTGGTGCCCTATGTCATGCCGGGCGAGCCGCTGTCGCGCCGGCTGGCGGCCGAGGCGGGCCCCGGGCGGCGCGTCGCCATCCTCGGCAACCACGGCCTCGTCACCATGGGCGACACGGTCGACGAAGCCGAGGCGCTCTTGGCCGAGGTCGCCCGCCGCCTCGCCCCCGCCGAGGTGCTGGCCGAGGCCGCGCCGGCCGCGTCGCTCGCCACCGAGCATTACCTGCCCGCCGAGGCGCCCACCCTCCACGCCGTAGCGCAGAGCCCCGCGCATTGCGCGATGGCGGCCGCGGGGCCGTACTATCCCGACCACGTCGTCTTCCTCGGCGCCACGCTGGCCGTCGCGGCCGAGGGCGAGGCCCTGGAGGCCGCCGCCACCCGCCTCGCCGACCCGTCCGGCGCCCTGCCGCTCCTGGTGCTGGTCCCCGGCGCGGGCGCCGCGATCCGGCGCGACGCGACGCCCTCGGTCGCGGCGATGGCGCGCTGCCTCGGCGACGTGATCGCGCGGGTGCCGGTGGACGCGCCGGTCGAACGCCTGACCGCGGCCGAGGTCGACGCGCTGCTCGGCTGGGACGCCGAGAAGCACCGCCAGGCGCTGAGTGCGGGGCGTTCGTGACCCTCGCGCTCGGCATCGATGTCGGCACCTCCGGCGTGCGCGCGGCGCTGCTCGGCGCCGAGGGCGTGGTCGGTTTTGCCAAGGCGGCGATGGCGGACCATGGCGGCGACCTGCGCGACCCGGCCGTCTGGGCACGGGCGCTGGACGCGGCTCTGGCGGGGCTCGATCCAGACCTCAAGGCCGAGGTGGGTGCGCTGGCCGTCGATGCGACCTCGGGCACCGTGCTGGCGCTGGACGCGGGCGACGCGCCCGTTGGCCAGGCGCTCCTCTACAACGACGCGGTCGATGACCCGGCGATCCCCGCCGCCATCGCCGCCGTCGCACCCCGGGAGAGCGCGGCGCATGGCGCCGCCTCGGGCCTCGCCCGCGCGATCGCGCTGGCGGCACGGCCGGGCGCGCGACGGATCCTGCACCAGGCGGACTGGATCGTCTCGCTCATGACGGGCGAGCGCGGCACCACCGACGAATCGAACGCGCTCAAGACCGGCTACGACCCCGTGGCGCGGCGCTGGCCGGACTGGCTGGACGCGCTGCCGATCGACCGCGCGATGCTGCCGCGGGTCGTCGCCGCCGGCGCGCCCATGGCCCGCGTCTCGGCCGCAGCCGCCGCGCGCCATGGCCTGCCCGAGGGCGCGGTGGCGGTGGGCGGCATGACCGACGGCTGCGCCTCCTTCATGGCGACGGGAGCGGGGGCGCCGGGCGACGGGGTCACCGCGCTCGGCACCACGCTGACGGTCAAGCTGCTGTCCGACCGCCCGGTCTTCGCACCGGAATACGGGATCTACAGCCACCGCATTGGCGACTTGTGGCTGGCCGGCGGGGCGTCCAACACCGGCGGGGGCGCGCTGGCGGCGCATTTCGCGCCGGACGAGATCGCACGCCTCTCGGCCACGATCGATCCCGCGCGCCCGACGGGGCTCGACTACTACCCCCTGCCCCGCCCCGGCGAACGCTTTCCCATCGCCGATCCGGATCTCGCAC
>JBCBPG010000502.1:0-3958 GCA_039820865.1 Pseudomonadota bacterium | reverse complement strand
GAACTGGGTGAAGCCGAAGCCGATGATCTGGATGCGGTCCTCGCCGGGGACGTAGTCCTCGATGAAGTCGGCCGTGAAGGTCCCGTCGAAGTCCGCCGTCGAGACCACCACGGTGTCGGTGCCCGCGCCCAGGTTCAGCACGTCCGGCCCCAGCCCGCCGACCAGGATGTCGTCGCCGTCGCCCGCCTGCAGCCGGTCGCCGCCAGCGCCGCCCACCAGGATGTCGTTGCCGCCCGCCGTCAGGATCGCGTCCGACCCGTCGAGGCCGAAGACCCGGTCGCGGAGCGTCCCCGTGGTGATGAAGCGGTCGACGTCGTCGGTCAGCGTCACCGCCTGCGGCAGCACCGTGATCGTCTTGGTGGCCAGCGTGAGATAGGTGCCGTCCTCGTCGGTGCCGTCGAAGGTGATCGTGTAATCGCCCGGCTGGGCATAGAGGTGGGTCGCCGAGGTCGGGATCGAGCCCGCGCCGAAGGTCGACGAGGTGCTGTCGCCCCAGTTGATCGTCAGCGCCAGCGCATCGTCGCCCGGATCCACGACCGGGTCGATGCCGACGCTGTAGAGCACGCCCACCTCGCCGAAATCGGGGCCCGTCGCGGCGGTCGTCGGCGCCACGTTCAGCACGTCGATCGTCAGCGCCGCGACCTGGAAGGTGCCGTCCTCGTTCACCACGCTCACCGTCACCGGCAGCGCCGTGCCGTCATCGGGGAAGCTGAAGGTGATCGTCTCGCCCGGCGCATAGGTGCGCAGCACGCCGTTCCAGTCGACCCGGATCTCGGTGACCGTGTCGTCGCCCGGATCGGTGATGGCGCCCAGCGTCAGCGTGACCGTCGAGCCCTCGTCGACACTCGCCGGCAGCGAGGGGCTGGCGGTCGGCGCAGTGTCCGCGACGCTGACGTTGACGCTGCCCAGCAGCGTGCGCCCGAAGGAGCTGTCGGCGAAGACGCGGACCAGCGCGGCCGCATCGCCGTCGACGAAGATGTGCGGGATCGCCACCGGGCCCGCGACGTTGGGGTTCGACACCGTCTCCAGCGCCGAGCCGTCGCCCCAGTCGATCACGAAGGCCGTCGGCAGGTCGCCCTCGGCATCGACGTAGCTGTCCACCGTCAGGGTATAGCTCACGCCCTCGGCCGCGTTGGCCAGGCCCGAGACGGTCGCCGTCGGCGGCGTGTCCACCACGCTGTTGGTGAGCGTCACCGTGGCCAGCGTGCTCTGCCCCGGCGGCACGTTGTCGTCGAACACGCGGTAGGTGAAGCTGTCGGCACCCGCCGAGGTCGCCGTGTACTCGGCCCCCGTCGGCGTCAGCACCACGGTGCCGAGCGTCGGCTGGTCCACGATCTGGAAGGTCAGGTTCGGCCCCGGCGTCTCGAGGTCGAAGCCCGAAAGCGCGATCGGCTGTGCCACGCCCACCGTCGCATTGACGCTGAGATCGCCCGCCACCGGCAGGTCGTTCACCGGGTTGATGGTGATCGTGACGGTCGCGCTGTCGGTCCCCAGCTTGCCGTCATCCACCGTGAAGCTGAAGTCGTCGGACCCGAAGACGTCGGCATCCGGGCGGTAGACCACCGTCCGCGCCACCGGGTCGAAGTTCTCGAGCGAGCCCCTCATCGGCGATGACGTAAGCGAGAAGGTCAGCGGATCGGCATCCGCATCCGTGCCCGCCAGCGTGATCGTGACCGTGCCGTCCTCGTTGACGCTGACCGACTGCGGCGTCGCCACCGGCGCGGTGTTGGTCGAGCGGTCGATGGTGAAGATCCGCTGGAAGTCGTCGCCGCCCACGCCGTCCGCATCGCCGTCCAGCGGATTGCCCGCGGTGTCGAAGATCGCCAGCGTGCCCGACAGCGTCAGCCGGTAGAACCCGTCCGCCAGCACCCCGTCGTCCAGCACGATGGTCAGGTCCGTCTCGGGGAAGGAATAGAGCGGCGTCACCGCGATGACGATGTCGTCGATCGTGTCGAAGGTGCCGTCCACGCCGGCCTCGACCAGCTGGAAGTTCGCGGGCGAGCGGGCCGAGACCTGGTCCAGGCTCTCGCTGAAATCGACCGAGATCGCCGTGAAGGCCAGCGCCGTCGTGCCGTTGTTCGCCGGCAGGTTCGACACCGAGGTCACCTGCGGCGGCGTCACGTCGCCCGAGTTGCCCTGGAACTCCAGCGCGCCGATGTCGAAGAAGCTCAGCCCCTCGGTCGGGGTCCAGACCTGCCGGTCCGCCCCGCCCAGGTCGGTCGCGCCGTTGTTGGCCGACAGCACGAAGGTGCGCCCGTTGCCGGCCGAGACGCCGATCACCGGGTCCAGCCCCGCATTACCGGCACCGTAGTCGAAGACGAAGGTCCCGTCCGCGTTCAGCGTCAGTGCGAACTCGACCGGGTTCTGCGGGTTCGATCCCTGCTCGAAGACGCGCCAGCGGATCGCGTAGCTGGTCGCCGTCTCCTCGATGAAGATGTCGTTGGCGCCCCCGCCGGTGCTGAGGTTCGCCCAGAACGGCGCGATGATCACGTCGTTGAGCAGCGCATCCAGGCTGGCCACCGAGGTTGTGGGCGCATTGCCGAAGGTCACGAAGCCCTCGGTCGAGATCCGCACCTCGGTGTAGTCCTCGCCATAGAAGGTGAAGGTGAAGGGCAGCGTGCGCGTGATCGTGTTGAGCGTGAAGTTCTGTCCCTGCCCGACGCCGCCCGGCAGGACCGACCCGCCCGAGGCCGTCTCGACCCAGAGCTCGAAGCCCTCGCCGCCGTTCGGCGTCGACGGGTCGTCCGAGCGCGGGTTGCCGAGCAGGTCCTCGAACGGCGCCTCGAAGGCGTTGCCCCGGTCGATCGCCGGGCTGTTGGCGCGCAGGTTGAAGTTGTCGTCGCGCCCGCCGCCGACCGCGGTGTCGGGCCCGCCGAACTCGTTGTCCGCGCCGTCGATGTCGCGGAAGTCCGGGTCGCCCTCCAGGCTGTTGGCGTCCGTCCCCGTCGCGCCGCGATAGGCCGCGAGCGTCGCGAACTGCGTCCCCGCGATCTCGCCCGTGATCGCCGCACCGTTGGTGCCGCGGTAGAACAGGTTGTGATCGCTCTCGAACACCGCCGCGGCCGAGGCGTTGAGCTCGACGAGGTTGCCGAGCTCGGACCACAGGATGTTGTTGAAGAATTCGATATCGACCGGCGTGCCGAAGACCTCGAACACGTCGCCGACCGGCTGGTACAGCGTGCTCGACACCACGCGCAGCAGCCGCGGATCGTCGACCCGGATCGCGCCGTCGGCGTTGGCGTAGATCAGCGCGTTCTCGACGATGATGTCGCCCGAGTTGTTGGGCAGGCCCAGCAGGCCCACGCCGTTCGACCAGGCCGTGATGTCGCGGAAGCTGATGCTGCTGCCCACGGCCTGGAAGCCCGCCACCGCGTTGTCGAAGGCGATGTCGCCGGTCGAGGTCGACTGGTTGACGATGAAGCCGATGTTGTTGCCGTAGGCTTCGTTGTCCACCAGCACCGTGCCCTCCTGGACGTCGAAGCCGGCGCCCAGGTTGCTGCGATGGCCCGTCGCGACCGAGTTCTCGACGCGGATGTTGTTGAAGCTCGTGACACCGTTGGCGTCGAGCCCGGCGGTGCCGTTGTCGACCAGCTCGACCCCGGTCACCAGCACCGTGCCGGAGTTCTGCAGCAGCACGATGCCGAAGGTCGCGTTGTCGCGCGCCAGCACGCCGTCGATGACGATGTTGTTGGCGTTGAAGGTCTCGATGCCGTCGCCGTTGCCGAAGAACTCGCCGCCCTCGATCGTCACGTCCTGCGCGCTCTCGAGATAGATGCCCGACCCGCCGCTCGACACCGTGTCGCGGACGATGCTGTCGCGGATCAGCACCGGACCGTTGCCGCCGTCGACATAGATGCCGCGCGACCCGGCCGTGGCGACCGTCACCCGGTCGAGCACGATGTTCTCGCTGGCGGTGTTCTCGCGGACCAGGATGCCGAACTGGCCGCCCTCGATCGTG
>JBCBPG010000501.1:0-3974 GCA_039820865.1 Pseudomonadota bacterium | reverse complement strand
GTCATGACAGCCCTCTAGCACACGTTCCGGGGGCGCACCCGTCACCGCCCCTTGATCCGGCGGCACGCCCGGTGGCGTTTCAGTCCGGGATGGCGGCGCCGACGGCGGCCGTCACGTCGAGCGGCGGCCGGGCGCGGGCGCCTGGCCAGGCGAGCCTGAGGCGGAGGCGCGTGGGCAGTTGGGCCTCGCCCGCCCAGTTCTCGCGCCAGCGTGCCCGGCCAAGCGCGGGGTCGAGCGCGGGATCGGGGCCGTGATAGGCGAAGCCGCCCTCGGCCAGCCCCTCGAGAACGGTGAGGCCGGGGGCGCTCCGGTCGATCTGGGGGCGGCGGTCGCCGATGGGCACCGAGCGCAGGACCAGGCGGCGCGCGCCGGGCCGCCCCTCGATGCTGAGCGCGATCAGCCGGTCCTCGGGCGGTGCGAGCGAGGACGGCAGGCGGCCGACCAGGGCGACGGCATCGGCGCGGCCCTCGAAGAAGACGGGCGTGAGGCGCGAGGCGGTGCGGAGCCGGATGGGCCGGGCGGAGGCGGCGAGGCCGAAGCTGATGCCGCCCGCCGCCATCGCGCCGACCAGCCCCAGCAGCACGACCGCGACGAGCAGCTCGAGGAGCGTGAAGCCGCGGTCGGCTGTCGCCCGCGGGGGGCGGCGCTGCGCGGCGCCGCCGGGGCCTGTCGGCCGGGCGCTCATGGCGCGGGCCCGAGGCGGGTGGTGGCGAGGGTCAGCGCGCCGGGGGTGCGGCCGGGGCCCCTGCCCCTCGCTGCGCGGGCGGGCGCGACGGCGACCTCGAGGCGCCAGGGGGCGGTGGCGAGGCTCTGCCACGGCCCGGCGGGGCGGAGCGGCGCGACGGTGAGCGTGACCTGCCAGGCGCCGTCGTCGAGGCGGTGGGTGGCGCGGGCGAAGGGCAGGTCGGCGCCGACGCGGGCCAGCGCGTTCTCGGCGATCGTCAGCGCCTCGAGCCGGCGCGTCGCCTCGCCCTGGGTCGCGGCGCCCTGCCCGATGCCGGCATAGGCGCCGGCCAGCACGAGGGCGAGGATGACGAAGGCGACAAGGACTTCGAGCAGGGTGAAGCCGGCGCCCGTCCGGCAGGCACCCGGCCGGGCGGCAGGCCGGATGGGCCCGGCGGCGCCACCCTCGCCCGTGGCAGCTCCCGCAGGGCGCGCCGTCGGGGTCATCGGGGCACCGGGGCGGGGCGCGCGGTCTCGACCACGCCGGTCAGCCAGTGGACGGTGACCGCGCCCGCCCGGCCGCCGGCCGCGAGGCGCACGGTGCCGCCCGTGGCGCTGCCGTCCGGGGCGAAGAGGATGGCGGGGCGGCGCGGGTCCCCGGCGATCTCGCGCGCTGTGACGAGCTCCCAGGCGACGCCCTCGGGGAGGGTTTCCGGCAGCACCGTGGGCCCGGCGCCTTCGCCGCCGCGGACACCGTAGCGGCGCGTGTCGAGGTCGAAGACGACGCGGACGGGGGTGGCGCGGCGGATCGCCTCGGCCCGGGCGGCGTTGAGGGTGGCCGCGACGCTGCGGAGGCCGCGCTCGACCGGCGGCGCCCCGCCGCCGAGCGCCGGCAGCGCGAGCGCGATCAGCATCAGGATCGCGACGACGACGAGCAGTTCGAGAAGCGTCAGCCCGGCATCCGCCATCCCCCGGGGGTCGCTGCCCCCGGGTCGGGATCGCCCTCGCTCCCGGCCCTCCCTGCGACAGTGTTGCCACGCAAACATGACCATTCGCCGAACGCTGCCGCCCTGGCGCGCGCAACGGGGGCGGTCGGGCGTTTGCCGCCCGTTCAGCGATTCGGCGGTATTCTGGTTCAGGGTGGGAGCGGGAGCGGCGACCGGAACGGGACCGGGCACAGCGCGTTCCCGCCCGGCCCCGTCTGTGCCGGGTGCGCGGTAGTGGGGGCGGCGCTGCGGCCCGCGGAACCGGCGGGGCTCAGCCGGAGATGTCGGCGGCATCGCCATCGCCGCCTTCGCGGCCGTCGGAGCCCAGCGAGATCAGCTCGAAGGCCTGGCCGTCCGAGGCGCTGCGATAGACGAAGTCGCTGCCCCAGGGGTCCGTCAGGGCCTCGGCCTTGCGGATGTAGGGGCCGTTCCAGGCTTCGGCGCCGGCGGGGGGCTCGATGAGGGCGCCGAGACCCTCGGCCTCGCTGGGGTAGCGGCCGAAGTCGAGGCGGTAGAGGTCGAGGCCGGCCTCGATCTGGGTGATCTGCAGGCGGGCGGCATCGACCCGCGCGCCGCCGAGATAGTTGAGGGCGACGGTGCCGACGGCAACGCTGAGCAGCACCAGGATGGTGACCACGACCAGCAGTTCGAGGAGCGTGAGCCCCGCATCGGGGGCGGTCGGACGGGTCGGTTGGGGGCGCATGGGTACCTCAGATCGCCAGGTCGTTGATGCTGAGCAGGGCGAGCAGGATCGAGGAGATGATTACCGCCACGACCCCGCCCATGACCAGCGTGAGAAGGGGGGTGACGAGCGAGAGCAGGCGGTCGAAGTCGCGCCGGGCCTCCTCGTCGAAGATGTCGGCGGCCTTGAGCAGCATGGCCGTGAGCTGCCCGCTCTCCTGGCCGACCTGGATCAGCTGGCGGGCGAGCGCCGGCAGGAGCCCGCCCTCGGCGAAGGGGGCGGCGACGCCGCGCCCGGCCTCGACCTCGGGGATCACGCGGTCCATCTCGGCCATGAAGGCATGGTTGGAGAGCGCCCCGCGGGTGAGCTTCATCGCCGCCGGCAGCGCCACGCCGTTCTGCAGGAGCGTGCCGAGCAGGCGGGTGAGGCGCGCGGTCTCGAACTTGGCCCAGAGGGTGCCGAGGACGGGCAGCGCCAGCGCCGTGCGGTGCCAGGCGAGGCGCAGGCGCGGCCGGGCCAGCGCGAGGCGGGCGATCAGGACCAGCGCGGCGAGGGCGGCGATCATCACGGCCCACCAGCTCTCGACGAAACCGCCCACGGCGATGACGGCGCTGGTGATCGCGGGCGGGTCGACGCCGGCCTCGTCCATGAGCGGCTTGAACGAGGGCACGACGAAGCCGAGCAGGATCGCGACCGCACCGATCGAGGTCACGACCAGGAAAGCCGGGTAGATCAGCGCCGAGACGAGGGCGCCGCGGCGCTTCGCCCCGGTCTCCAGCATATCGGCGAGGCGGGCGAGCGTGGTCTCGAGGCTCGCGCCGACCTCGCCCGCGCGGACGACGGCGCGGTAGAGCGGCGGGAAGGCCGCGGTCTCGCGGTCGAGCGCGTCGGCGAGCGTGCTGCCGCCGCGCACGGCGTCCTCCAGCCGACCGGCCAGCGCCCGCACACCGCGCGAGACGCCGAGGCTCTCGACCATCGAGAGCGCCCGGTCGATCGGCAGCCCCGCGCCCGTCAGCGTCGCCAGCGCCCGGGTGAAGACGACGCGGTCGGTGGCGGAGAGCGCGTCGCGGGGCGTGATCTCGGTGTCGAGAAGGGCGCGCAGGCCCGCTGCCGCACCGCCCTCGATCCGGATCGGCAGCTGGCCCTGGGCCTGCAGGCGGCGGGCGACGGCCTCGCGGTCGCCCTCGGTCATCGTGCCGGTGACGACCTCGCCGGCGCGGTCGATGGCGCGGTAGCGGAAGACCGGCATCGGTCTAGAGCGTGGCGCCGAGGCGCATGACCTCGGCGAGCGTGGTCTCGCCGGCGGCGGCGCGGTCGATGGCGTGGGCGGTCAGGCGGCGCATGCCCTGGTCGACCGCCAGCGCCTCGACGGCGAGGTGGTCCTGGCGGTCGAGCACGGCGCGGCGGACGCGGTCGTCGACGGGCAGGACCTCGACCACGGCCTGGCGGCCCCGGTACCCGGTGGCGCGGCATTCGGGGCAGCCCGTGGCGCGGCGGAAGCCGGCGGGGTCGCGGCCGGGGGCGAGGCGGGCGACCAGCGCCGGCTCCTCGGGGGCGGCGCAGTGAGGGCAGAGGCGGCGGACAAGGCGCTGTGCCAGCGCGCCCATCAGCGTCGCACCGACGAGGTAGTCCTCGACCCCCAT
>JBCBPG010000500.1:0-3980 GCA_039820865.1 Pseudomonadota bacterium | reverse complement strand
CTGCCGCCGCCTCGCCGTCGAGGGACGGGTGCCGGTGCTGATGCTGACCGCGCTGGGCGAGGAGACCGACCGTATCGTGGGGCTGGAACTGGGCGCCGATGACTATGTCGCCAAGCCCTTCAACCCGCGCGAGGTGCTGGCGCGCATCAAGGCGATCCTGCGCCGGTCCGAGCGGCCGGAGCGTCAGGGCGGCGATCTCGCCGGGCGCCGTCTCGCCTTCGACCGCTGGGTGCTGGATGTCGACCGTCGACTGCTGAGCGACGCGGCGGGCGAGGAGGTGGCGCTCACCACGCACGACTTCCGCCTGCTGCTCGCCTTCCTCGAACGCCCGCGCCTCGTGCTCTCGCGCGACCGGCTGCTCGACCTCGTGACGGGGCGCGAGGCGGCGCCCTTCGACCGCGCCATCGACAACCAGGTCAGCCGGCTGCGGCGCAAGATCGAGCGTGACCCGTCCCGGCCCGCACTGATCGCCACCGTCCGCGGCGGCGGCTACTGCCTGTCGACCGACGTGAGCGAGGCCGGGTGATGGGCCGGGCCTGGCGTCTCCCGGGAGGGATGCGGCTGCAGCTGATCCTGCTGCTGCTGGCCACGCTGGTGGTGGCGCAGCTCGCCACGCTCCTGCTCTTCGTCGACGAGCGGCGGCGCGCCTTCCGCTTCAGCGCGGCCGAGGGCGCCGCCTCGCGGACGATCGCGCTGGCGGGCGAGATCGAGACGCTGCCGGCCCATCTGCGTGGCGAGACGGCGGCGGCGGCACGGTCGCGCAACGCGCTCTACTGGATCGCGGAGGACGCGGTGGTGAGCCCGGGTGCGGCGACGCGGCTGGCCCCGCTCGCCACCGCCGTCGCGGCGCGGATGGGGGCGAGGGACCGGCCGCTCCGCATCGCCGTGGACCGCACGCGACCGCCCAGGCTGCCGCGCGACGACGACGACGAGGACGACGACGAGGACGACGGGGAAGACGCGGACGAGCGCCCCCGCCGGGGCGCGACGCTGCTGATCTCGGCGGGGCTGGCGGACGGCACCTGGCTGAACGCGCGCGCGCGCTTCCGCCCCCCGCCGCTGCAATGGGCGTGGCCCGCGCTCACCTCCATCGCACTGACGGCGCTGGGCGTGGGTGCGGTGGTCTGGATCTCGGTCGGCCGGGTGCTGGCGCCGATGGGCGCGCTGGCGGTGGCGGCCGACCGGCTCGGCCGGGGCGACCGGCCCGAGCCGCTGGCGCTGACCGGCCCGGACGAGGCGCGCCGGCTGGCAGACGCCTTCAACCGCATGGCCGACCGCCTGACGCGGCTGCTGGACGACCGGGCGCGCACGCTGGCCGCGATCGGGCACGACCTGCGCTCGCCTGTCACCGCCATGCGCCTCCGCGTCGAGATGGTCGAGGACGACGAGACGCGCGAGCGGCTGACCAACTGTCTCGACGAGATCCAGTCGCTGGTCGAGGCGGCGCTGGCGCTCTCGCGCGGTGCGGGGGCCGAGGAGCCGCGAGCGGCACACGACCTCGCCGCGCTGCTGGCCGACCTGGTGGCCGAGATGGGCGAGACCGGCGCGCGCGCGACGCTGGAGGCGCCCGGTCCCGTGATGGTCGAGATCCGTCCCGCGGCGCTGCGCCGGGCACTGCGCAACATCGCCGAGAACGCGGCGCGCTATGGCGAGGTGGCACGCATCGCGCTGCGCCCGTCGACGGGCCGGGTCGAGGTGGTGATCGACGACGACGGGCCCGGGATCGCGCCCGAGGACAGGGCACGCGTCTTCGAGCCCTTCGTGCGGCTCGAGGCGTCGCGCAGCCGCGATACCGGCGGCGCCGGCCTCGGCCTCGCCATCGCGCGCGCGGCGATCGAGGGGCAGGACGGCACCATCGCGCTCGGCCAGGCGCCGGGCGGCGGGCTGCGCGTCA
Organism: Pseudomonadota bacterium; assembly: GCA_039820865.1. Classification (GTDB taxonomy): domain Bacteria; phylum Pseudomonadota; class Alphaproteobacteria; order Rhodobacterales; family Rhodobacteraceae; genus Thermohalobaculum. Next base: position 2,086 of record JBCBPG010000500.1, on the reverse strand, counting down.
CGGTCACGCTGCCCGCCTGATCCTGCCGCGGCCCGCCCGGGTCAGGCGTACCAGTAGCCGTCCTCGGCCACGACATAGCCGACGACCTCGGAGGTATGGGCAACCTCGTCGTCGCGCGACTTCTCCTCGTTGACGAAGACCGTCGCCCCGTTCGCATCGCTGTCGCGCACGCGCAGGTTGGCGGTGTCACCGCCGTCGCGCGTCTGCATGTCGGCCAGGAAGATCGAGTCGGCCGCCACGTTGGAGCCGTAGAGGATGTCGTAGTCCGCGTCCGTCACGGCGTTCGCCGTCGTCCCCGCGTCGAAGGCGCTGCCGTCGCCCGTCTCGACGGCGATCCAGTGGATCTCCTCGCTCGCATGGACGCTGTCGGCGGCCTCCTCCTCCTGCATCTGCAGCTCGAAGCTGTCGTCACGCACGTTGCGGACGCGGGTGATCACCGCGGCATCGTCGTTCTCGCTGGCGACCTGGGCCATCACCACGGGGCTTTCGTCGAAGCCCGGTGCGATGTCGACGGTCTGCCAGGTCTCGTTGACGGCCGTGGTGGTGCCCGCCTGCACGCTCAGGCCGCCCACGGTGTAGCTGCCCGCCGAGGCCGCCATCCAGCCGACCGTCTCGGTGATGTGGTAGCCGTCGAGGTAGTCCCACTCCTCGATCTGGAACTCGAACCCCTCGTCGGTGACGTTGCGCACCCGCGCATTGGCGGGCTGGCCGCCGTTCGCGGTGACGGGGCCCATGACGACGACCGCGTCGGGGATCGTCTCGGCGAAGGTGACAGTGAACCAGGTCGCGGCGTTCGGCTGCTCGACCGTGACCTCGCCGAAGGCGACCACGGCCGACGGCGCGACCGGCGCGGGGGCCGGGGCGGGCGCCGTGATCGTGAGCTCGCCCGACGTGGCGTCGGTTCCGGCATTGCCGACCGCGTCGGTGGCGGTGACCGCGACGTCGTAGTCGCCCGGCGCAAGCCCCGTCAGCGTGCCCGCGGCCAGCGACCAGGTGCCGTCGCCGTCGTTCTGGGCATCATAGGTCCGGCCGTCGACGCGCACCGTCACGTCCGCCGTGGGGTCGTTGAGCGTGCCGCCGAGCGCGGGCGCGCTCGCCTCGCCGCTGACGGCGTCGACGGTGACGACCGGGGCCGTGCCGTCGACGGTGATCCGGTAGCCGGCCGAGGCCTGGCCCGTCGTCCCGCCATCCTCGACCGCGACGGTATAGAGGCGGCTGCCATCCTGCACGCCGCTGTCGGTGAAGCTCCAGCTCGTGCCGTTGACGCTGGCCTCGCCCACCTTGGCGCCGTGGCGGAAGACCGCGAGGTCCTGGCCCGTGTCGAGCGTGGCGTCCAGCGTGCCGGAGAGCGTGGGCGAGCGGTCGTTGGTCGCGCCACCGTCCGCGATCGTCCCGGTGATCGAGCCGCGGTTGTCGCTGATCGCGGTGATCGTGGCCGTCGGGATCGGCGCCGAGAGGCCCGAGACCAGGGACGAGAAGCTCAACGACTGATCGGTGAAGTCGAGGAACTCGATCGTGTCGTGCACGAGGTCGGTGACCGAGGAGAAGGCGCTGTCGACCACCTCGAGGAAATCGCCCGCCAGCTCGAAGCTGTAGCTCGCGAAGCTCGAGCCGAACTCGACCCGGTCGCTGCCGGACCCGCCGCGATAGCTGTCGCCCCCGGCGCTGTCGACGAACGTGTCGTCGCCCTGGTTGCCCCGGAAGCTGTTGGCGGCGGCGTTGCCGTAGAAGGTGTCGTTGCCGCTGCCACCGTCGGCGTTCTCGATCACCGTGCCGACGGCCAGCGTCAGGTTGCCGGTGCGCCCGCCGATGTTCATCGTGGTCGGCGCGGTGTCGTTCGCGTCGCTCACGCGCAGGTCGATCAGCTGGTTGGCGGAGTAGCCGCTGACGTCGAGCGTATCGATCCCGCCGCCGTCGATGATGGTCGAGGCGGTGCGGTTCGCGAAGCTGGAGAAATTCGCCCAGATGTCGCTCTCGGCCGAGGTGATGTTGGTGTTGAAGCCGTAGATCGTGTTGCCGGTAAAGGCGTTCTCGGTGCCGAAGTCCTGCCCGCCATAGCTGTCGTTGCCATAGATGTCGTTCAGTG
>JBCBPG010000499.1:0-3992 GCA_039820865.1 Pseudomonadota bacterium | reverse complement strand
GTGGCGAACTCCTCATGAAAGCGGAAGGAGCCGCGGAGGTCGATCTCCTTGGCCGTCAGCGCCATCATCGGCAGCGACATGTCGCCCGAGAGGCCGAGCTGCACGACGACGCCCCGCGGTCGCAGCGCCGCGATCCCCGCCCGCAGCGCCGGCTCGGCGCCCGAGCACTCCAGCAGCACGTCGAACGAGCCCTTGCCCGCGCTGTCGGCGGCCAGCGCCTCGGGCTCGGCGCGCGTGTCGTGGGCGCGGTCTGCGCCGGCCGCGCGGGCAAAGGCGAGCACGCCCTCGGCGATGTCCGTCGCCACGATCTCGCCCGCGCCCGCGCGCCGGGCGGCCAGGATCGCCAGCACCCCGATCGGCCCGCAGCCCGTCACCAGCACCCGCGCGCCCATCATCGGCCCCGCCCGGCGCACGGCATGAAGCGCGACCGCCAGCGGCTCGGCCATCGCGGCCTCGGCCGGGGAGAGATCGCCCGCCGGCACGCATTGCGCGGCCGCGGCCACGATCTGCTGGCGAAACGCCCCCTGGATATGCGGGAACGGCATGGCCGAGCCGTAGAAGCGCATGTCAACGCAGTGGTTCGGCAGGCCCTCGAGGCAGTAACGGCAGGTCCCGCAGGGCCGCGAGGGCGAGACGGCGACCAGCATGCCCTCCTCCAGCCCCTCGACCCCCGGCCCGGTCTCGACGACATGGCCCGAGACCTCGTGGCCCAGGATCATCGGCTCGCGCAGCCGCACCGGCCCGAAGCCGCCATGGCCGTAATAGTGCAGGTCAGACCCGCAGATCCCGCCGCGGGCGAGCCTGAGCCGCACCTGGCCCGGCCCCGGCGCCTCGACCGCGCAGTCCTCCAGGCGCAGGTCATGCGCCGCATGGACGTAGAGCGCTTTCATGCTGTCCTCCCAGGCGGGCCGTGCCCCGCGCTTGTGTCGCTGCAGAAATGGTATACCATTTGCGTGACGCGCGGCAAGGCGACCGCGCCCAACGGCCCGGTCCCGGGCACGGGAGGATCCATGCAGCTCTTCGATCTCACCGGGCGCATCGCGCTGGTGACCGGCTCGTCCACGGGCATCGGCTTCACGCTGGCGCGGGGGATGGCCGAGGCCGGCGCCACCATCGTGCTGAACGCCCGCAATGCCGAGCGGCTGGCCGAGGCGGCCGCGACGCTGCGCGCCGAGGGCCACACCGTGCACGAGCGCGTCTTCGACGTGACCGACGGCGCCGCGGTCAAGGCGGGCGTCGCGTCGATCGAGGCCGAGATCGGGCCCATCGCGATCCTCGTCAACAATGCGGGCATGCAGCACCGCACACCGCTCGAGGACTTTCCGCCCGAGATGTTCGACCGGCTGATGCAGACCAACGTCTACTCGGTCTTCCATGTGAGCCAGGCGGTGGCCCGGCACATGATCGCGCGGGGGCAGGGGCGCATCATCAACATCGCCAGCGTCCAGACCGCCAATGCCCGCCCCGGCATCGCGCCCTACACCGCGTCCAAGGGCGCCGTGCACAACCTCACCAAGGGCATGGCGACCGACTGGGGGCCCAAGGGGCTGGCCTGCAACGCGCTGGCGCCCGGCTATTTCGAGACCGAGCTCAACGCCGCGCTGGTCGCCGACGAGGCGTTCTCCGCCTGGCTCGCCAAGCGCACGCCCATGGGCCGCTGGGGCAAGACCGAGGAGCTGGTCGGCGCCTGCATCTTCCTCGCCTCGGACGCCGCGAGCTTCGTGAACGGCCACACGCTCTTCGTCGACGGCGGCATCACCGCCTGCCTCTGACTGCGGCCCCAGGTGGCGCCGGCCGTGCTAGCTTGGCCGGTGACACGGCACCCGGCCGGGCGACGACGCCCGTCGAGGCGGCCGGCACGGGGAGGATGCGATGACACTGACGGCCGAGGATCGGGCGTTCTACGCCGAGAACGGCTACCTGCTGGTCGAGAACGCCGTCTCGCCCGACCAGCTCGCGCGGCTGCGTGCCATCACCGCCGGGCTGATCGACGCCTCGCGCACCGTGAGCGAGAGCGACGAGCGCTTCGACTTCGATGCCGGACATACGGCCGAGGCGCCGCGGCTGAACCGCATCAAGCTGCCCCATCGCCAGGATCCCTTTTTCTGGGAGGTGCTGCGCGGGTCGCGCATGACCGGGGTGCTGGGCGACCTGCTGGGGCCCGACACGACGCTGCTCACCTCGAAGCTCAACACCAAGGCGCCCGGAGGCGGGCGGGCGGTCGAGTGGCACCAGGACTGGGCCTTCTATCCCCACACCAACGACGACCTGCTGGCCTTCGGGCTGATGCTGGAGGACGTGACGCCCGACAACGGTCCGCTCATGGTGATCCCCGGCAGTCATCGCGGCCCGATCCTCAGCCACCATGCCAACGGTGTCTTCGCGGGCGCCATCGATCCGGCCGATCCGCTGTTCGAACGCGAACGCGCCGTGACGCTGACCGGGCCTGCGGGGGCGATGACGGTGCATCATGCGCGCATCCTGCACGGCTCGGCGCCCAATACCTCGGACCGGCCGCGGATGATCCTGTTCTACGAATGCGCCGCCGCCGATGCCTGGCCGATCCTGGGGTCGAACAGCTATTTCCACGCGCTTGGCCACCATCGTTTCTGGGAGGACCTGCAGGCGCGCATGATCACCGGCGCACCCTGCCTGACGCCCCGTCTCGAGGCGGTGCCCGTCTCGATGCCCTTCCCGCCGGCGCCCGATACCAGCTCGATCTTCGCCACCCAGGCCTCGGCCGGTGTGCGAAGCGGGTTTGCCGGCGCCGGTTGAGCGGCATCGCGGCTGGTCGCCGCGATGAGTCCTGCGGGGTTTCCCGCCGCGAGGTCGGGCGAGCGCCGCAGGATGCACGAGACGCACCGCCGGACAGGGGGACGCTCGCCGCTGGGCAGTCCCCTTTGAAATCAAAGGGGACGCCGTCGAGCGTGGGCGAAGGCCGGGGCGCGTCAAGGACGAGCGGGCTTTGCCCGTCGCCTGCGGCGATCCTTGACCCGCCCCGGTCTTCGCGTATCGGGCCTGGTCTGGCATCGGTGCGATCGGCGCTTGAAAATGGTATACCATTTGGCGCATTCTGTCTGAGGGCGCTCGCCCCGCGGGGGCCCTTCGGGTCACAGAAAGGACCGCCCCATGGGCAGCACGCGCGCCGGCCGGCGTTTCCGCAGCCAGGAATGGTGGGACAATCCCAACAATCCGAGCATGACCGCGCTCTATCTCGAGCGGTACCAGAACCAGGGCTACACGCGCGCCGAGCTGCAGGGCGAGCGGCCCGTGATCGGCATCGCGCAGACCGGCTCGGACCTCGCGCCCTGCAACAAGATCCACCTCTTCCTCGCCGACCGGGTGAAGGCCGGCATCCGCGACGCGGGTGGCATCCCGCTGGAGTTCCCCGTCCACCCGATCCAGGAGACCGGCAAGCGGCCGACGGCGGCGCTGGACCGCAACCTCGCCTATCTCTCGCTGGTCGAGGTGCTGCATGGCTATCCGATCGACGGCGTGGTGCTGACGACGGGCTGCGACAAGACCACGCCCGCGATGCTGATGGGGGCGGCCACCGTCGACCTGCCGGCCATCGCGCTCAATGGCGGGCCCATGCTGGACGGCTGGTGGCAGGGCCGGCGCGCGGGCTCGGGCACGATCATCTGGGAGAGCCGGCGGCTCCTGGCCGAGGGCGCCATCGACTACGACGAGTTCATCGAGCGCGCCTGCGCCTCGGCGCCCTCGCTCGGCCACTGCAACACCATGGGCACGGCCAGCACGATGAATGCGCTGGCCGAGGCGCTGGGGATGACGCTGACCGGGGCCTCGGCCATCCCCGCGCCCTTCCGCGAGCGCATGGCCATGGCCTACGAGACCGGGCGTCGGATCGTGGCCATGGTGCTGGAGGACCTCAAGCCCTCGGACATCCTCACCCGCGAGGCTTTCGAGAACGCCATCGTCACCAACACCGCCATCGGCGGCTCGACCAACGCACCGCCGCATCTGCAGGCCGT
>JBCBPG010000498.1:0-3995 GCA_039820865.1 Pseudomonadota bacterium | reverse complement strand
CCGCCGCTTCGAGCGCGCGGTGCTGGCGGGCACGGGGGCGGGCGCGGGGGCGCTGGCGCTGGCGCCGCCGCTGGCGCCCGCGGGCGCGGGCCTGGCGATGACCGACCCCTCGGCGGCGATGCTGGCGGCGGCGAAGGGCGCGCTGCCCGCGGCCGAGGCGCTGGACTGGACCGGCGAGACGCTGCCCTTCCGGCGGGGCGAGGCGGATCTCGCGCTTTCGCTCGGCGTCATGCACTGGCTGGAGGACCCAGTGGGGCACCTGGTGCAGCTGCACCTGGCGCTTGCCCCCGACGGACTGGCGATCGCGGTCTTCGCGGGGGGCGCGACGCTGGCGGCGCTGCGCGTGGCGCTGGCGGACGCGGAGGTGGCGGTGACGGGCGGTCTCAGTCCCCGGGTCGCGCCGATGGCGGAGCTGCGGGCCGCGGGGGCGCTGCTCCAGCGGGCCGGCTTCGCCATGCCGGTCGCCGACAGCGAGCGGATCGAGGTGACCTATGCGGATGCCTGGGCGCTGATGCGCGACCTGCGCGCGATGGGCGAGACGGGGGCGCTGGCCGAGCGTCTGCGCCGCCCGACGCGGCGCGCGGTGCTGGAGAGGGCGGCCGCGCTCTATGCCGCGCGCGAGGGACTGGCCGACGGGCGGGTGCGCGCCGAGTTCGAGCTGGTGTTCCTGACCGGCTGGGCGCCCGGGCCGGACCAGCCGCAGCCGCTGCGTCCCGGCTCGGCCCGCACCCGGCTGGCCGAAGCGCTGGGGGTCGAGGAACGGGCGGCGGGGGAGAAGGCACCGAAAGTATAGCTGGACAGTTATATAACTTTCAAGTTATACGAATCCCATGGACCGTACCGACACCACGCCCGATGTCTTTGCCGCGCTGGCCGACGGTCACCGCCGGCAGATCCTGGGCTGGCTCCGCGAGGGGCCGCTCAGCGTCGGCCAGCTGGTCGAGCGCCTGCCGCTCAGCCAGCCCGGCGTCACCAAGCACCTGGGCGTGCTGGAGCGGGCGGGCCTGATCCGGCGCGAGGCACGGGGGCGCGAACGCCTCTGCCACCTGGAGCCCGGCGGACTTGAGCCGCTGGACGCCTGGCTGGCGGGCTATCGCGTCTTCTGGTCGGATGCGCTGGATCGGATCGCGGCGATGGCAGAGGAGACCCCCCATGAACGCGAGCGACACGACGACAGACCCGATGACAGACCAGATGTCCGGCCCGACCACCGTGACCGTGACCCGTGAGATCGCCGCGAGCCCCGAGCGGGTCTTCGCGATCTGGACCGACCCCGACGCGATGATGCGCTGGTTCGGCATCGAGGGCATGACCAACCTCGAGGCCGGCTTCGAGCCGCGCGTGGGCGGGGCCTGGTTCTCGAAGGCCCGCGACCCCGGGGGGGCCGAGTTCCGGATGGCCGGCACCGTCACCGTCTTCGAGCCCGGCCGCCGGCTCGGCCAGACCTGGGCCTATGTCGATGCCGAGGGCGTGCGTGGCAACGAGACCGAGGTCGAGGTGATCTTCGAGGCCGCGCCCAAGGGCTGCCGGGTCACGGTGAACCACCGCAGGATCCTCTATACCCCCGATGCCTTTCGCGAGGGCTGGGGCCAGTCCCTGGACCGGATCGAGCGGATGGTGGCCTGAGCGGGCCTCACGGGCGGTGCGGGGATACCGCGCCGCCTGCCGCGGACCAGCGCCGAACGCTTCAAGGGTGGCAAAGGATGACGGATGGCCGCAGCCGGTTGATTTGAACGTCGCCCCTTGCCGCATATTTCCCGGGATAGCGAATATCCATCGGACGGAGGGGAGAGCGCGATGCTGGATCGCACGCAGGGCGGAGAGGTGATGCCGGGCGAAGGGCGCCTTGCCCATGCCGGGGCCGACCATCCGCCCGTGCCGCCCGCCAAGATCGGCATCCTGATCGCCAATCTCGGGACGCCCGATGCGACCGATTACTGGTCGATGCGGCGCTACCTGAACGAGTTCCTGTCGGACAAGCGCGTGATCGAGTGGCCCTCGGCGATCTGGCAGCCGATCCTGCAGACGATCGTGCTGACCAAGCGGCCGTTCTCGTCGGGCGAGGCCTATCGCGGCATCTGGAACACCGAGGCCGACGAGAGCCCGCTTCTGACGATCACCCGGAACCAGACGGACAAGCTCCGCCGCCGGCTGGTCGCGGTCTTCGGCGAGCGGGTCGAGGTCGATTTCTGCATGCGCTACGGCAATCCCTCGACCGACAGCGTGGTCAAGAAGATGCAGGCGGCGGGCTGCGAGCGGATCGTGTTCTTCCCGCTCTACCCGCATTATTCGGCGGCGACGACGGGCACGGCCTGCGACCACATCTTCCGCACGCTCATGACGCTGCGCTGGCAGCCGTCCATCCGCACGGTGCCGAGCTATCACGACCATCCGGCGTATATCGAGGCGCTGGCCCGGTCGGTCGAGCGTGCCTATGGCGAGATGGACGAGAAGCCGGGCGTGCTGGTGACCTCGTATCACGGCCTGCCCAAGTCCTACTTCATGAAGGGCGATCCCTATCACTGCCACTGCCAGAAGACCTCGCGGCTGCTGCGCGAACGGCTCGGCTGGGAGAAGGACGCGCTGCAGACCACGTTCCAGAGCCGCTTCGGCCCGGAGGAGTGGCTCACGCCCTACACCGTCGAGCATGTGGCCGAGCTTGCGAAGCAGGGCCACAAGCGCATCGCCGTAATGGCCCCGGGCTTCTCCTCGGACTGCGTCGAGACGCTGGAAGAGATCAACGAGGAGATCAAGGAGGCCTTCGAGGAGGCCGGCGGCGAGCATTTCCACTACATCCCCTGCCTCAACGACGACGAGGCGCATGTGGAGATGATCGAGCAGATCGTGCGCACCGAGGCTGCGGGCTGGCTCTGACCCGTTCGCAACGGCCGTTAACTATTTCCGAACCGTCCCCCGATCGACCTGTCATGCGGGCAATATGGGCAGTACGTTAACCATCCTGTGCTGGATGGTTGAGGAGTGCCAAGCATGAACAACAAGAACAGCTGCCGGGTTGCGGGGGCAGCGCTCGCGTCGCTCGCCGTGATGCTCTCAGGCTGCGTCGAGGAAACCGCCGAGACGACCGTGGCGCAGGCCGAGGGCGGCATCTGCGAAGGCTTCGGCCCGCAGACGCCGCGCGACATCTCGAAGACCGCCGGCGCGAACCCCAAGCTCTTCGCCTTCGCGCCGGAAAGCGAGGCGATGAACCTCTGCAACATCCACGGCCACGTGAATGCCGAGCACAAGGGCCCCGGCTTCTCGATCTTCGCGGGCGCCACCGACGATGGCGGCTATGCCTGCAACCTGTCGACCGACCTGACGGCGGCCGAGCGGGCGCCCTTCACGGGCGAGGCCAGCTTTGCCGGGCTGGTGCCGGGCGACAGCTTCGAGGTGCACTGGGTCTACACGACCTGCGACGTGACGCCGGGCGAGGGCCTCGGCTCGTGCCTCAGCGACACCTGCACCAGCCCCAGCCTGCGCGTCGAGAGCCAGGTGTTCCAGGTGGTCAACGATGCCGGCGCGCTCGACTTCGCCGATTTCGCCTATGCGGGGACGCAGCGCGCCGGGCTGCACCAGCCGCGTGCCCTGCCGGACGGCACCGGCGACCCGGTGGTCTTCCTCGGCTCGACGACGGGGCCGAAATACACCGAGGCGGTCTGCTCGCCGCTCGAGGTGACCTGGAGCGTGCGGCCCGACTGCGCCAAGCTCGACATCGCGTCGGTCCACCGCTGGGCCAGGGAGGGCAACGTCTTCAACGAGACGAAGGCCCATGGCGTGCGCCAGCTGGTGACCGCACCCGCGCTGCTTGCCCGGATCGAGTAGGCACCGGCCGGCGCGCCCGCTTCGATGTCACGTTTCGTGATGTCGGAGATCCGTGCGCGCCGGCGGGGGCCGCCTTGACGCCCCTCCTTCGATATCACAGAGCGTGACATCGAACGGAGGGCGTCGATGGCGGACGCGACGGATCGAGACGGGAGCGGAACGGGCGTGGCGGT
>JBCBPG010000497.1:0-3998 GCA_039820865.1 Pseudomonadota bacterium | reverse complement strand
CTCACCGACCCCGCCAACCCCCTCACCGCCACCCAGACCGTCGAGATCGTCGAACCCGACCTCTCCTTCGAAAAGGCGGTCACCATCGAGGGGCCGGTCGATGCGGGCGACATCGTGCCTTTCGTGCTGACCGTGACAAACAGCGGCTCTGGGCCGGCCTTCGACATCGCGGTCGAGGATCTGCTGGACGACCCGGCGCTCAGCCTGGTCGAGGGCAGCGTGGTTGCCTCGGACGGCTCGACGGCGGTGGCGATCGCCAATGCGGACGGGACGACGGGCTTCTCGCTGGTCGCGCCGCTGCTGGCGGCCGGCGAGACGCTGACGATCACCTATGATGCCGTGGTCACGGGCGAGGCGGTGATCGGCGGCGCGCTGGCGAACACGGCGCGCGTGGTCAGTTTCGACACCAGCCCGCTGGAGCCCGGCGATCCAGGCTTCGTGACCGAGCGGACGACCGTGTCGGGCCCCGACGACACGGACGACCCGCTGATCGACGGCACGACGCTGGCGGTCGACGTGCCGGGCTTGGAGAAGAGCGTGCTGACGAGCTCGGTGGCCGAGACCGGGAGCGCGGCCTTCGACCCGGGCGTGCCGGATCTCGCGATCGGCGAGGTGGCGGTCTTCCGGTTCGACATCACGCTGGCCGAGGGCACGCAGTCGCTGGTGATCGCGGACCAGTTCCCGCTCGACAGCGCCTTCGAGGTGCTGGACGTCATCGTCACGCCCTCGCCGCAGATCTCGGGCCCCGGGCTGGCGGATCCCGCGGTCAGCTTCACGGATACCGACGGCGACGGCCAGGCGGACCTGCTGGTGATCGACTTCGGCGCGGTCACCAATGCGCCCGACAACCTGGTCGATGCGGCCGACGTGCTGAGCGTCGACGTGCTGGCGCTGGTGCTTGACGATCCGGCCAACATGGGCGGGGCCGGTTTCGTGAATACCGCGACGCTCGATTTCGGGACGGGGACGGCGAGCGACACGGCCGCGGTCGAGATCGTCGCGCCGGCGCTGAGCGTCGCCAAGAGCGTCAGCGATCCCGAGCCCTTCCTCGGCGATGTCATCGCCTACACGGTGGTGGTGACGAACGACGAGGGGGCGTCGGGCCCGGCCTTCGACGTGACGCTGGTCGACCCGATCCCGCCGGAGCTGACGCTGGTCGGGCGCATCATGCTGACCGATCCGACGGGGATGACCACGGTGCTGTCGGGCGGGTCGGCGGGCGACGATGCGCTGGAGGTCGTCATCCCGGTGCTGGCGCCGGGCGAAAGCGTCACCGTGACCTACGAGGTCGAGATCGGCTTCACCGCCCCGGTGCTGAGCGACATCCAGAACACCGTGGCACTCGAGGCCAACAGCGTGCCGGCCGATCCGGCGGCGCCGCCGGACTTCCCGGGCGTGCCGCCCTCGGGCGCCGAGGTTGGGCGGCCGGTTGCGCTCGAGGCCAGCGCGGTGATCGAGGCGTCGACGACATCCGGCGGACGACCCACGCTCGGCCCCGATCCCTCGCGGATCGACGATGCGCGCTTCCTGCCGGTGGTTGCGATCGACCCGATCTTCAGCGGCGGGGCCGAGTACGGGGCGAGCCTCTCGCTCACGCTGTTCGACCGGCTGGGCGGGTTCCTGGCGACGCGCGAGGTGCTGGCCGACGCGGCGGGGCAGTGGATCGCGCTGTTCCCGCTGGTCGAGGTGGGCGTCGACCGCGACGACTTCGGCGAGGATTTCCGCGGCAGCCGGCTGTTCGACGCGCCCCCGGGGACGGTGGATCCGCGGCCGACGGGGCTGTTCGGGTTCGAGCCGGATCTCCGCCGTGCCTCGATCGGGGCGTCGATCGGGGACGACACGCTGTTCATCCGGATCGAGGAAGACACCTCGCCCATCGGCCCCTCGGACGGCTCCAGCTTCAACACCCGGCTCAACTACGCGCCGGCGACCGTGCCCAACCTCTTCATCGCGCCCAGTGTGCTGGACGTGAGCGAGGTGTTCGAGGACATCGCCAGCGTGGCGCTCGACCGCGCGGTGACCTCGGCCGAGCAGCCGCTGGCGCCGGGGCTGAACCGATTCAACGCCGAGTTCCTGGCAAGCTCGGCGCGGGTCTCGGGCGGGCGCTGAGGCGCGTCAGAGCCAGAAGGTGAGAAGCGCCCAGTCGCGCACCCGCCGCCAGACCAGCAGCGCCAGCGGCGTGCGGCCGAAACTGACGCGGGTGACACCCTGCATGCCCGGCGCGAGGCCCGCGGCAGCCTCGGCCGGCAGCGGCGGGCTGTCGGCGCGGTAGCTGACGGCCGGCGGCTCGCCATCGGGCGCGACGGCGGGCGGGCCGAGCGTGATGTCGACCGGCGCGCCCGGCCGCGCATCCGCACGGAAGACCGCGCCCCTCTCGGTGCCGAGGCGGGCGCGCGTGCGGGGGCTGACTTCGGTCACGACATAGAGCGCGGCCGGGTCGACGATCTCGACCAGCGGCGTGCCGAGGCCGACGAAGGATGCCGGCAGCGTGTCGAGATCGGCACCCGAGACGACGCCGTCGATCGGCGCCAGGAGGCGGGCGCTGGCGATACGGTCCTGCAGCACCTGCAGACGCAGCGTCGCCAGCTCCATCTCGATCTCCGCCTCGCGCAGCGCCGCCGGATCGCGCGCTCCCCGGGCCCGTTCGCGCCTGGCCGCGGCGGCGCGGAGGTCCGCGCGGGCCGATGTCCGCTCGATCTCGAGCCGGCCTGTGTCGAGCGTCGCGATCACGGTCTCGCCGGCGCGTACCCGGGCCCCGGCGCGCACCTCGACCGTCTCGATCCGGCCGTCGAACGGCGCCGTGACCACGCGGTGCGAGACGGCGGCGACGCGCGCCGGCAGGTTCACGCCGTCATGGACCGGGACCAAGGCGATGCCCGCGATCAGCGCCAGCGCCAGGGGCAGTCGGAGCGCACGCCACGGCAGGCGCCGGCGCGCACCGGCGGCACCGACGGTGGCGAAGACGTCCTCGAGCGCCTCGCGGAGCGTGGGCTCCAGCGCCCCGTCCTCGAGCAGGACGACATGGCGCGGGGGCGTGCCGCCGAGAGGGAGGGCCCGGGGCTCGCTGTCCGGCGCCCGGGCCGTGCGTTCGGCACGCTCGGCCAGTGTCTGGCGGGTCTGCGCGCCCGGCGACAGCGTGGCCTGGCCCGAGAGGGCGATGTCCCCCGCCCGCCCGTCGCGGAGCGTGACGACCGCCGCCGTCCCCCCGCTGGCCGCCGCCAACCGGTCGGCCAGCGCCTGGACCCGCGTCGCATCGCCTCCCGCCAGCGCCGCTGCATCGCGCAGCAGCGCGAGGCCCCCCTGTACGCCCGCCGCCTCGGCCCGCAGGCGCGCGAGACGGCCGATCATCTCGACCCGCTCATGGGCCAGCGCCAGCAGGACCGTGTTGTCGCGCGGCAGCCTGAGGACGAGGCCGAGCGGTTCGCCGCTGCGCCGCGCGATCCGCGCCGCCAGCCGGTCGCCCGCCAGGATCGTGTGGCCCGCCGTGTCCGCCGCCGCCAGCGCCCGCCGGTCGGCCGCCACGTCTGGCGCCGCGCCCGCCTGCGCCACCGGCGCGCCCGCATCGGCGAAGACGCTGGCCGAGGTCGCGTTGGTCAGCGCCTGCGCAAAGCCCGCGAGGCGGCGGGCAAAGGTCGCGTCGTCCTCGGCCGGCAGCGCGAAGACCTGGCCGAGCGCCGCGCTGAGCGAGCTCGCATCGAAGGCGGGCGCGGTGGCGCCGGGCTCGTGGCGCGCGTTCATGCGCACCCGCCCGCGGCGGGGTCAGAACGTGCCGGGGACATCGATGGTCACCTCCACGCCCTCAAGCCCGCCACCGGCGCCCGGGGGCAGGCGGAAGAGCGCGCGCACGCTGCCGCTCGACAGCTCGATCCGCGGGTCGACATGGAGGAGGCGCAGGGCGACCTCGCGGTCCAGCGGCGCGCCGAGCCGGGCACGGATCTCGGCCCTCACGCGGAGCGCCGGGACCAGCGCGACCGGCAGGAAGATCTCGGCCTCCAGCG
>JBCBPG010000496.1:0-4008 GCA_039820865.1 Pseudomonadota bacterium | reverse complement strand
GTGCGCCCGATCTCGCGGTCCTGCCGGCCTGGACCTTCTTCGTCGCCCCCTGCCTCGGCACGCTGGCGCGGGGGCTGAGGGCGCGGGGCGTGCCGGTGGCCATGGTCGTCCACAACGCCGCCGATCACGAGGGCGCCCGGCTGAAACGCGCCCTCAGCCGCTGGCAGCTCGCCGCCGCGGACCGCTTCGTCACCCATACCGCGGCGCTGGCCGACGACATCCGCGCCCTCGTCCCCGGCCGTCCGGTCGGTGTCACGCCGCACCCCGCCTATGACGACTTCCCCGCGCCGCAGGGGCCGCCCGCCCGCGAGGCGGCGCTCGAGCTCCTCTTCTTCGGCCTCGTGCGCCCCTACAAGGGCCTCGACATCGCGATCGAGGCGCTGGCGGCCTCGGGCCTCACGGACGTCCGGCTGACGGTGGCGGGCGAGTTCTGGATCGACGAGGCGGCGGTCCGGGCGCGCATCGCCGAACTCGGCCTCGAGGCCCGCGTGACGCTGATCCCGCGCTATGTCAGCGATGCCGAGGCCGCGGCGCTCTTCCACCGCGCCGATGCGGTGCTGGCGCCCTACCGCTCGGTCACGGGATCGGGGGTGGTCGCGATGGCGCGCCACTACGGCCGGCCGGTGATCGCAAGCCGGCTGCCCGGGCTCGAGGCCGCGATCCGCGACGGCGAGACCGGCTGGCTGAGCCCGCCCGGAGACGCCGCCGCGCTCGGCCGTCTCATCGCCGCTCGCGTCACGCGCGCGGGTGCTGCGGCGATGGAGCCTGCCGTCCGCGCAGCCGCCGCGGCCGAGGGCTGGGACGCCTTCGCCGAGGCCCTGCTGGCGCCCGGGCCCCCGTCGCACCCGTCCTGAGCCAACGGCCGCGCGGCGACATCGCTCCGGAAGGCGCTCGCGGGCACACGCCGGGGGCACACGCCGGGGGCACGCTCCGGGGGCACGCTCCGGGGGGACACGCCGGGTGGGACGCTCCCCGGGACGCCGCAGGAGGCTTCCGGGGGACGCTCCGGGGGCCGCCGCAGGGCACGTTCCGGGGGCCGCGGCAGGGCACGCGCCGGAGGGCACCGCAGGGGCGTTGCGGGGGGCGTCGCCAGCAGCGTCCTTGTCCAGGACCCGGATCTTCGGCGATCATTCAGGCAACTGTGCCCAGCATGACGCGGGAGGGCAGGGCACCCGACCCACGCGCTCGCCGCCGCACCCGACCTCAGACCCCGGCGGCGGCCGTGCGGCCGGCGGCCAGGTCCATCACGGCGCGGCGTGCCTCCGGCGAGGCGGCGAAGGCGGCGAGGGCGAGCGCGAGGCCCGCGACCGCTAGCGCAACGACCACCGCCGCGGCATTGGCAATCCCGGTCGCGGCGCCCGCGCTCGGGCCCAGCAGCGCCGCCGCCAGTGCCGCCGCGACGGCGGCCGTCGGGGCCACGGCCAGCGCCGGGCGTGCGATGACCCGTGCCCAGGTCAGCGTGGACATGTCGAGGCGCGCGGCCGAGATCCGGCCGAACCAGGCCAGCAGCGCCAGTGCCATCGCCAGGAAGGCCGCCGCCGCCGCCGCCACGCCCCCGAACGCCACGCCGAGCGTCGCCAGCGGCAGGTAGATCACCGTCGCCACGACGGCGACGCGCAGGCCCGTCAGGCTGTCGTCGCAGGCCAGCTGGATCGCGTGGGGCAGCGTGGCGAGGCTCATGGTCGCCGTCGCGATCACCAGGCCGGCAAAGGCCAACGTCAGCGCCGGGCTCGCGGCATCGCCCAGCACCACGGCGACCAGCCACGGCGACAGCGCGACCGCCGCCCCCGCCGCCGGCAGCAGCACGCAGGCGGCAAGCTGCGTCGCGGCGAGATAGTCGCGGCCGAGCACGTCCTGCCGTCCCTCGGCGCGCAGCCGCGTGAAGTGCGGCAGGAAGGCCGTCGGAAACGGGCTACCAAGCCGCGCCAGGCCGAAGGCGAGCGTCGAGATCAGGGAATAGGCGCCGAACGCCTCGAGCGTCAGGAACGCGCTCATGACCAGCCTGTCGCCCTGCAGCATCAGCGCCCCGCAGACCTGGTTGGCACCGTCGCCGCCCGCGAAGGCCATGTGGCGGCGCAGGACCGGCAGGTCGGGCCGCGGCCAGGCCGGCTCGCCCGCATCGCGCGGCACGGCGCGGGCGGCCAGCCAGAACAGGACCGCCGTCTCGCCCGCATGGGTGACGAGTTGCAGGGCGAGAAACCCGGTCGCGTCGTCCGGCGCCGCGCCCAGCGCGACGAGACCGGCGATCCCGCGGACGAGCGTGCCGGCGACCAGCACCAGGTTCACCGTCGCCTGGCGTCCCAGCCCGTTGAGGCACTGCGTCGAGAAGGTGCGGGGCGCCGAGACCGCGAAGATCGCCGCGATCAGCAGCAGCCCCTCGGCCAGCGCGGCCTCGTCCATGCCCTCGGCCTCGAGCCAGCCGGCCGCCGCCAGCGGCCCCGCCGCCAGCGCCAGCACCGCCCCGATCGCCAGCGAGACCACCAGCTGCGCGGCGCCGAGGCTGACGACGGCCGTGCGCACGCCCCCGGCGGGCCTCGCCGCCCCGGCTGCCGCGGGTGCCCCAAGTGCCCCGGCTGCCCGCGATGCCTCGGGCGGCCCGGATGGCGCGGGCGGCTCATGCACCAGGCTGGCGGCCATCCGCCGCTCGTCCCCGCCCGCCGCGCCGGTTTCGGCGGGGGACCCCGGCGCCCGCGCCCGCGCCCGCGGCGCCGCATCGCCGTGCGATGGCCGGTCGTCGCCGGCGGCCGGGTCGGCGCCGTGGCGGGCCAGCAGCAGCGCGGCCGTGCGCCCCAGCCCCGGATCGCCGAGCTGGATCATCAGGAAGGCGGTCAGCATCAGCGAGGCCAGGCCGAAGACGGCCGGGTCGGCGATGCGGAAATAGGCGAGGAAGAACCCGAGCGTCAGCGCCAGCGCCGTCATGCCGCCCGCGAGGTTGGCGAGGGTGCGAAGGACGGTCTCACGCATCATGTCGTGCCGTGTCGTCCCGGGCCCTGCGGCACGGCCTGCTCAGCCGCGCAGCCGCAGGATCGCGTCCTCCAGCCCCTGGCGCAGGTTCAGCACCGCCAGCATCGGCACCGCCAGCACCCGCTGCGAGACCGGCAGCCGCGCCAGCAGCCGGCGCGACATGGTATGCAGCGGCGCCGCCGCCGCCAGCCAGCCGCCGGCGCCGCGCCTCACGGGCGGCGTGTACTTGCCCCAGCCCGCGCCCGTGCGGTTGAGCGCGACCGAGGGCGTGGTGACGTGCCGCCCCTCGGACAGGCTCATCGCGCAGACCAGCCAGTCCATCGCCCGCGCGTCGTCGATGTCGCGCCAGACGCGGCGGAACATGCTCGTCCGGTGCAGCCCGTAGTAGCGCGAGCTGCAGGCCGGGCGCACCAGGTACCAGGCGATCCGCCACCAGCCGGGCCCCGAGATCGGGAAGGTGCCCGCCGCCCGCCGCGTCCGCCCCTCGCGATGCATCACGGTGATCGGCGCGCAGCAGCTCGCATCCGGGTTGGCGTCGAGCAGCGCGACCGCCTCCTCCAGAAATGTCGGCGCCATCCAGTCGTCGCCCGCGTGGAAGGCGAAATAGTCGCCCTCGGCGCGCTCGAAGACGAAGGTGAAGTTGGCGTTCATGCCGAGGTTCGTCTTCTGGGCAACGACCGTGATCCGCGGGTCGTCGCCCACGGCCTCGCGGATCTCGGCCAGCGTGTTGTCCGGCGAGCAGTCGTCCGAGATCACCAGCGCCCAGTCGGTGAAGGTCTGCGCGCGGATCGACGCGATCGAGCGCGCGATCGTCCCCGCGTTGCGATAGGCGGGCAGGCCGAGCGAGACGCGCGGCACGCGGGTTGCGGCCTCGGCCGGCGCCGTGTCCCCGCCCGCCTCGACCGCCGCCTGCTCGATCATGCCGCCATCCATCGCCCGGCTCCCGTCCGCCACGCCACCCGAGGCCCGGCGCCGCCGTGCCATCCCGGGACATCGCCTAGCCCCGGGCAGTGGCCAAACCAAGGCAGCGCCCTGGCCGGGCCC
>JBCBPG010000495.1:0-4017 GCA_039820865.1 Pseudomonadota bacterium | reverse complement strand
GGTGAAGGTCGCGCGCGAGCGCGAGACGAACATCATCACCATGGGCGACATGGAAAAGATGGGCGTGGACAAGACCGCCGAGATGGCGCTGGAGATGGCGTGGGACGGGGTTGACATGGTCTATATGTCCTTTGACATCGACAGCATCGACTGCGGCTTCGTGCCCGGCACCGGCTGGCCCGAACCCGGTGGCTTCCTGCCGCGCGAGGCGCTGGCGCTGGCCTCCAAGGTCGCGGCCGAGGGGATCTGCGGCATGGAGCTGGTCGAGGTCTCGCCGCCCTACGACACCTCGGACATCACCGCGCTGATGGGCACCCGCGTGATCGTCGACGTGTTGGGCGCCATGGTCTCGGCCGGCACGCTCGGCAAGCACAGGGCGCTGATCGACAAGCCGGTCACCATCCCCCACGGGCCCTTCGAGGGTCACCGCTGGCGCAACCCCTGAGCGCCTCCGGCGCGCCAGCCGCCGCTGGCGCCGCCTGCGGCGCATCTGCCCGAAGGGTGCGTGAAACGTACCGCTGACCCGACCCCGGGAGCCGAGCCATGCCCCACGACCATCCGCACACGCACAACCGCCCGGCCGATCACCTGCACAGCCACATGGGCGAGCAGGATGCGGCGGCCGAGCTGCAGGTGCTGACGACGCAGTTCATCGACGGGTTCCGCGAGGCCAGGGACAAGGCCGCCTATCTGCGCCTCGCCGGCGTGCCGCTGGAGATCGCCGATCCGCAAGGCGGCGCCCCGCTCAAGCTGGTCGACGTCACGCTCCGCACCGACTGGCAGGTGGGCTCGGCCGCACCGTCATTCGGCACGCGCGAGCTCAGCTACCTGCCCTTTCCCGGCAGCATGATCGCCGAGCGCACCAACCTCGCCTTCGTCTATGTCTCGCTCGACCGGCGCCGCGACGTGGACCTGCGCGACTTCCTCGCAACCCGCGACGCCCGCTGACGCGCAGCGCGGGCGGCGGAGCGTTTCACGCACCCTGAAGCCGTCACAGGTTCCCCGACGTGCCGCGCGCCCGCCGCAGCGCCGGACCGCCGCCGGGCGGGTGGGTGGGCGGGGCCCGGCGGCGGTCCGGTGCAAGGTGGGGCGCTGCGGCGGGCTGGTCACCGCGCGCGCCATCTGGCACCATCGCTCTGGACCGACAGCCGGGGCGCCACTGGCCCTATCCCGCCGTGCCGGATCGTGGTGTCCTGACCATTGACGCCTACCGGCCGACCGGATCGGACCAGACCCCGCCGCCACCCGCACCAAGGCCACGCCAGGGCCACGCACGACCCGCGACCACCAGCAGGAGAAGCCGATGAACATGCCCGTGATGCCGAACGATCTCGGCCAGGTGGTCGAGCAGGACCGCGCCCATGTCTGGCACCATCTCTTCCAGCACAAGGCGCTCGAGGAGAAGGATCCGCGCATCATCGTCGAGGGCCGCGGCCTCAAGCTCTGGGACCAGCACGGCAAGGAGCATGTCGACGGCGTCTCGGGCGGCGTCTGGACCGTCAACGTGGGCTACGGGCGCGAGAGCATCGCCGACGCCGTGCGCGACCAGCTGGTCAAGATGAACTTCTTCGCCGGCGCGCTCGGCTCGATCCCGGCCGCCCGCTTCGCCGAGAAGCTGATCTCCAAGATGCCGGGCCTCAGCCGCGTCTACTTCTCGAACTCGGGCAGCGAGGCGAACGAGAAGGCGTTCAAGATGATCCGCCAGCTCGCCCATCGCCGCCATGGCGGGCGCAAGTGGAAGATCCTCTACCGCGAGCGCGACTACCACGGCACCACGATCAGCACGCTCTCGGCCTGTGGCCAGCCCCAGCGCGCGGCCGAGTACGGGCCCTTCACGCCGGGCTTCGTCGAGGTGCCGCACTGCCTCGAATACCGCAACCAGTACCCCGGCGCCGCCAGCTACGGCGAGGCCGCCGCCGACGCGATCGAGCAGGTGATCCTGCGCGAGGGCCCCGACACCGTCGGCGGCCTCTGCCTCGAGCCGATCACCGCCGGCGGCGGCGTGATCGTGCCGCCCGAGGGCTACTGGCAGCGCGTCCAGGAGATCTGCCGCAAGTACGACATCCTGCTGCATATCGACGAGGTCGTCTGCGGCGTCGGGCGCACCGGCGAATGGTTCGGCTACCAGCACTACGGCGTGAAGCCCGATTTCGTGACCATGGCCAAGGGCGTCGCCTCGGGCTATGCCGCCATCGCGCTGACGGTCACGACCGAGGCGGTCTTCGAGGCGTTCAAGGCCGACGCCGCCGACCCGATGTCCTACTTCCGCGACATCTCGACCTTCGGCGGCTGCACCGCCGGCCCGGCCGCGGCGCTGGAGAACATGCGGATCATCGAGGACGAGAACCTCCTCGACAACACCAACGCCATGGGCGCGCGCCTGATGGGCAACCTCCACGCGCTGGCCGAGCGCCACGCCGCGATCGGCGATGTCCGCGGCAAGGGCCTCTTCTGCGGCGCCGAGCTGGTCGCCGACCGCGCGACCAGGGAGCCCGCGGACGAGAAGCTGGTGAAGGCCGTCGTCGACGACTGCATGGCGCAGGGCGTCATCATCGGCATGACCAACCGCTCGCTGCCGGGGCTCAACAACACGCTCTGCCTCTCGCCGGCGCTGATCGCCACGCCCGACGAGATCGACCACCTGACCGACGCGATCGACGGCGCACTCACCCGCGTCTTCGCCTGAGGCGCGCCGGCGCCGCCCGGCGCCCTGTCATCGGGGCACCGGGCGGGCGATGCGTCGCCGCGCGAGCGGCGTAAGCGGGGGCGCCCGGTGCCCCCACCCCGATCCGGAGCCCGATCCCGAGCCCGATACCGAGCGACGAGGCCGCCCATGGCGATCCCCGCCGAAGCCTTCTTCCTCGATCCCGACTTTCCCGGCACGCTGCAGATGCAGATCCGCAACCTCGTCTCCGAGGGGATCCTGGCGGGGCGCTTCCGGCCGGGCGAGCGCATGCCGTCGAGCCGCCGCCTCGCCACCCATCTCGGCCTCAGCCGCATCACGGTGACGCTCGCCTATACCGACCTCGTCGCCAACGGCTACCTCGCCTCGCGCGGGCGCTCGGGCTTCTTCGTGGCCGAGGACGCGCCCGTGCCGCCCTCCTTCACCCTGCCGCCCCGGCGCGGCGCCCGCTCGGTCGACTGGCAGCGCGCGCTCGCCCGCCGCTTCGCCGGCCCCGCCGCGATCCAGCGCCCGGCCGACTGGCGGCGCTATCCCTATCCCTTCATCTACGGCCAGGCCGATCCGCGGCTCTTCGACCATGCCAACTGGCGGCTCTGCGCGCTCCAGGCGCTCGGCCAGCGGGACTTCGACGCGCTGACCTCCGACACCTACGAGCGCGACGACCCGCGCCTCGTCGAATACATCCTGCGCCACATCCTGCCCCGTCGCGGCATCCGCGCGCGGCCCGAGGAGATCCTGCTGACCATGGGCGCGCAGAACGCGCTCTGGCTGGCCGCCGCGCTCCTGCTCAACGCCCGCCGCGCCGCCGCGATCGAGAACCCCTGCTATCCCGCGCTCCGCGACATCCTCGCCACGCTCCGCTGCCGGGTCGAGGCGGTCGATGTCGATGCCCGGGGCCTGCCGCCCGAGGCGCTGCCGCCCGACCTCTCGGCGGTCTTCGTCACCGCCAGCCACCAGTGCCCGACCAACGCCACCATGCCGGTCGAGCGCCGCCGCGCGCTGATCGAGCGGGCCGAGCGCGACGGCTTCGTCATCGTCGAGGACGATTACGAGTTCGAGATCTCGCCCGAGGCGGCGCCCGCGCCCGCGCTCAAGTCGCTCGACGAGAGCGGGTCGGTCGTCCATGTCGGCTCGTTCTCGAAGTCGCTGTTCCCGGGGCTGCGCCTCGGCTTCCTCGTCGCGGCCGAACCCTTCATCGACGAGGCGCGAGCGCTGAGGGCGCTGATGCTGCGCCACCCGCCCGGCCACGGCCAGCGCACGGCCGCCTATTTCCTCTCGCTCGGCCATTACGACGCGCAGGTGACGCGGATGGCCGATGCCTATCGCCGCCGCCG
>JBCBPG010000494.1:0-4024 GCA_039820865.1 Pseudomonadota bacterium | reverse complement strand
CGGGGCGCTGGCGGCGAATTCGGGCTATGTCAACCAGTACAACCTGTTCAGCCTGGAGAGCGCGAAGAACGTGGGCTTCAAGGACCTGAGCGCGGCCTGGAAGTACTGGCAGGGCCTGCAGGTCTGGCTGTCCTTCTACCAGAAGGAACAGGGCATCTTCTTCGATTCCAAGAACAGCGACGTGGCCAAGCGGCTGAAGACCGCCAAGGACCTCTGCAAGCTCAAGACCTTCAGCACCGGCAACGTCGCCCTGGCGATGGCGCTGAAGTAACGCTCAGCCCCGCCGCCGCACCAGCCCCACGACCACGAGGGCCCCGAGGTAGAGCACCGCCGCCCCCGGCAGCGGGATCGGCGTCTGCGGCGCGGGCTCGGACGTCAGCGTGTAGACGAAGGCGCGCCCGGCATTGGCCCCCAGCAGGTCGTCGCCGGGCGCTCCCACCAGCAGCGTGTCGCCCCAGAGCGCGAGCGCCGCGCCGAAGCGGGCCGAGCCCTGCCCGGGGCTCGTGATCTCCTGCACCAGCGCGCCCGAGACCGCGTCGAACACCAGCACCCGCCCCGCATCGCCGTTCGGCGCGTCATGGCCGGGCTCGCCGATCGCCACCGTGTCGCCGCTGATCGCCACCGCCCGGCCGAAGAAGCCGTTCTGGTCGGGCGTCGGGCTCTCGAAGGACGTGAGGAGCGCGCCGGTCACCGCGTCGAACAGCGTCGCCCGCCCCGAGTCCCGCGGCCCGGACGTATCGTCGAGATCGTCGCCGATCAGCAGGCGGTTGCCGTCGAGCGCGCTGGAGACGCCGAAGCGGTTCGTGCGCTCGGGGATCTGCCCCGTGGGCGCGGGCGCGGGATCGTCGATCACGCGCTGGGGCAGCGTGCCGGAAGAACCGAAGACATAGGCGTCGGCCTCCTCCAGGAAGATGCCGAAGGTGGGCGGCACCTCGCCCACCGCCAGCCGCCCGCCATCGGCCGCGAGGCTGCCGCCGAAGCCGCGGAAGTTGACCTGGGTATTGCCCTCCAGCACCCGCTGCGGGGCGAGGAAGCCGGTGTCGTACTCGATCACCTGGCCGCCCGCGGGGCCGGTGCTGGGGCTGTTCGTGTCGTCGCCCGGCAGGGCGACATAGAGCCGCGAGCCGTCGATGGCGACCGCCTGGCCAAAGCGCTCGTTCGGGCTGATGGCGGGGTTGGTCAGGGTGCGCTGCGGGGCGGGGCTCGCGGTCGAGAACTGGTAGGCTTGGCCTGCGGCGTTGTCCCCCGCGATGTCCTGGTCCGGCGCGCCGATCAGCACGGTCGAGCCCTCGAGCGCGACCGCGGCACCGAAGCGCGCCTCGTCACCGGCCGCGCCCAGCGGGTTGGTATAGCTCTGCAGGACGGCGCCGGTGGCGGTGTCGAAGAGCGTCGCGGCCCCGCGGTCGCTGCCGAAGGTCGAGTCGCCCGGGATGCCGACCAGCGCCCGGTTGGCGTCGAGCGCCACCGCGGCGCCGAACCCGTCGCCCGCCGCCGGCAGCGCGTCGACCAGCGTCTGCGTCAGCGTGAAGGTCGCAGCCGCGGCGCCCGTCGCCCCCGCGAGCACGGGGCCAGCCAGCATTAGCACCACGCCGGTCGTCCCAAGAAGCCGTTCCACCATCGCCATCCCTCCCGCGCCCGCGTCGCACTCAACCAGAGGCTGACGGATGTGTGCCGTAGGGGCAAGCGCTGCCGCGGCCCATGCGACGACCCGCGCCATGGCGGGACGGCGCCGGCCGCAGCGGGCGGGTCGCTCAGTGCGCGCGGCCGCTCAGCGCGCGGGTATCCATGCCGTCGATGATCTCGGGCACCAGCTCCATCGCCTCGGCCTCGGTCATGCCGACATGGAGGCGGTCGTCGTAGAGGATCTCGAGCAGCGCCTCGTCGTGATGGGTCAGCAGCGCGAATTCCTGGTCGTCGTTGAAGACCGAGGGGCGGACATGCGGATGGTCGTTCGGCAGCCCCATCGCCTGGGCCAGTTCCTCCTCGACGCAGGCACGGCCCAGCCGTGGCGGCAGCCCCGCGCGGATCAGCGCCAGCGCGAAGGTGATCTCGTCGGGCCGGCCCATCGCCTCGGCCTGGGCATAGAGGAAAATCCCGACGCAGGGCATGTCGATCATGCGCCCGAAGCGCTCGACCTGGCGCGCGAGCCACGGCGCGCCCGCCCGCTCGCGCAGGAACTCGGCCGCGGGCAGGTAGTCCTGCGGACGCAGGAACATCACGCGCAGGTTGGCGGGCTCGCCCGCGCCGGTCAGCGCCACGTCATGGCCGGTGGCGCGGGTCAGGCGGCCCATGACCGAGTGGACCATCTCGGCATGGACCCGGCGCTGGGTACCGAGGCTGACGACGTGATAGCGCACCGGTCGCTCCCAGCGGCGCAGGCGCCCGGCCTCGGCCAGCGCGGCATCACCGGCCTCCAGCACGTCGGCCTCGATGCCGAAGGTGATGCGGCGGAAGTTGTCGGCCAGCGCCTGGTGCGAGACCGGCAGCCCCTCCGGCGCGCGCTCCATGCGCATCTTGCCGAGCGAGAGCGCCGTGCGCTCGTAGCCCTGCCAGTCCTCGCCCGGCGGGAACTCGGCACAGCCGACACAGGCGGCGCCCAGCCAGCCGGCCAGGAGCGGCGCGATCAGCGCGCTCATGAGACGGCCCCGATGGAGGGGCCGACGGAAAGGCGCCGCCATCCCGCAGAAACGCGCGGGGATCGCAGCCCGGCCACAATCGACTCGTACGCGGTACGCATGCACTTGGTCCTTCCACCCGTGGCACGGGCCGAGTCGGCCCGCCCCTGTTGCACCCCTTCCCAGTCTAGACCCGGCACGTCTCCCGGGGGAACTACCCTACGTTGTGTTATAACTGTTCGCACAACTGATCCGATACTGGACCCCGGCACCTATCCAGGGTTGCATCAACCTGACCGGATTCGGGACGCCGCCTCAGCCGAGGACGGTGCGACCGGCGACACGGCCGATGACCGGGGGGCGCCGGGGAGGAGACCATGTGCGGACGCTTCGCCATCGCGCTGATCGCGGGCCATGCCGACACGGCCGAATGGCTGCGCATCGAACGCGACGCACCGCCGCCCGACTGGCTGGACGGCTGGCCGCCGGACCCCGCCTGGCCTTCGCCCGACCAGCCGCCCGCCGGCCCCTGGCCACGGCCCAGCTGGAACATCGCGCCCACGCAGTCCATCGCCGCGATCACTGCCGGCGAGACGCCCGACGCGCCCCGCCGCGTGATCGCTGCCCGCTGGGGCCTGGTGCCGCGCTGGTGGAACAAGCCGCTCGCCGCCTTCAAGGCCACCACCTTCAACGCCCGCAGCGAGGAGGCCGCGGGCAAGCCGATGTTCCGCGATGCCTGGGCCCGGGCGCGCTGCCTGATCCCGGCAGCCGGCTACTACGAATGGACCGGCAAGGCGGGCGCCAAGACGCCCTGGTACATCACGCGCCGTTCGAACCGCCCCGGGCTCTGCTTCGCCGGGCTCTGGGCCGAGGCGCGGGTCGACGGGGCCCGGCTGGTCAGCGCCACCATCCTCACCACCGCCGCGGGCGAGGCGACCCGCCATCTGCACCCCCGCAGCCCCGTCGTGCTCGAGGAGGAAGACTTCGACGCCTGGCTCACGGGCGGGGCCGGGGAGGGGGGCGAGGCGGCCGCGCTCATGCGCCCGATCGAGGATGCCCGCACCGTCGTGCAGGAGGTCGACCGCGCCGTCGGCAATGTCCGCAACGACGACCCCGGCATGGTCGCGCCCGTCGGCCTCGGCCTCTAGGGCGCTCAGCCCATTGCCCCGGTCGGGACCAGGGGGCGCCGCATCACCGGCTCGTGGCGCCTCACCTCGGGCACGCGCCGCATCACGAGCCGGTCGACCACCGCCACCACCAGCGTCCAGGCATAGACGAAGGCCAGCCAGCCCAGCATCCCGGTCCCCAGCCACAGCGTGAGCTTGGCGCCGAGCCCCAGCAGGCAGCCGCCATAGCCGATCCCGAGCGGCACGAGAAACTCCCCGCACAGCCAGCAGTCGTGGCGCGCG
>JBCBPG010000493.1:0-4032 GCA_039820865.1 Pseudomonadota bacterium | reverse complement strand
CCCGGCAAGGACCGTCCGGTGAACGGGCGCGCGGGCGAGCTGGCGCTGGATGCGCCGGAGGCGGCGGCGGCACGGGTCGGCGTGGTGGTGCCGATGCCCTTCGACACGCCGCTGGACTATGCCGTGCCCGAGGGGCTGGTGCTGGCGCCGGGCGACTGGGTCGAGGTCGAGGTCGGCCGCCGTGCCTGCCTTGGCGTCGTCTGGGGGCCGGGCGACGGGGCGGTGGATGCCGCGCGGCTGAAGCCTGTGGCGCGCCGGCTCGACATGGTGCCCATGCAGCCCGCGATGCGCAGCTTCGTCGAGCGGGCGGCCGCCTATACGCTGACGCCTCTCGGCATGATGCTGCGGCTGGCCAGCCGCGTGCCCGATCCCGGCGCCCCGCCCCGGATGCGCCGTCTGCTCTCGCCGACGGGGCACGAGCCCGGGCGGATGACCGAAGCGCGGCGCCGCGTCATGGACGCCGCCCTGGCCGCTGCCGGCCCGCTGACCCCCGCGGCGCTGGCGCGCGAGGCGGGAACGGGGGCGTCGGTCGTGACGGGGCTGGTCCGCGCCGGTGCGCTGGAGGAGCGACAGGTGGCGGTCGAGGCGCCCTTCCCGCCGCTCTTCGGCCAGGCGCGCAGCCACGGGCTGACGGCCGAGCAGCAGGCCGCGGCCGATGCGCTGACGGCCTCGGTCACCGCCGGCGGGTTCTCGACGACGCTCCTCTACGGCGTGACCGGCTCGGGCAAGACCGAGGTCTATCTCGAGGCCGTCGCCGCCTGTCTCGCGGCCGGGCGCCAGGCGCTGGTGCTGATCCCCGAGGTCGCGCTCTCGCCCGCCTTTCTCGCGCGCGTCGAGGCGCGGTTCGGTGCGCGGCCGGCGGAATGGCACCACGGCATCGCCTCGGCCGAGCGGCGGCGCGTCTGGCACGGGGTGGCCGAGGGGCGGGCGCGGCTGGTCGTTGGCGCGCGTTCGTCGCTGTTCCTGCCCTTCGCCGATCTCGGCCTCGTCGTCGTGGACGAGGAGCACGAGGGCTCGTTCAAGCAGGAGGACATGGTCTTCTACCATGCCCGCGACATGGCCGTGCTCCGCGCCTCGATCGAGGGGGCGGGGGTGGTGCTGGCCTCGGCCACGCCCTCGCTCGAGACCTGGGCCAACGCCGAGACGGGGAAGTATGCGCGCCTCGACCTCGCCAGCCGCTACGGCGCGGCGCGGCTGCCGGCGATCCGGCTGGTGGACCTGCGGCGCGAGAACCCGGGGCGGGGGCGCTGGCTTTCGCCGCCGCTGGTCCGGGCGGTGCGCGCGCGGCTCGAGGCGGGGGAGCAGGCGCTCCTCTTCCTCAACCGCCGCGGCTATGCGCCGCTGATGCTCTGCCGCGGCTGCGGGGCGCGCTTCGGCTGCCCGCAATGCGATGCCTGGCTGGTGACCCACCGTTTCCAGAACCGGCTGATGTGCCACCAGTGCGGCCATGCCGAGCCGATACCGACGGCCTGTCCGGCCTGTGGCAAGGACGACCTGGCCGCCTGCGGCCCCGGTGTCGAGCGGCTGGCCGAGGAGGCGGGGGCGCTGTTTCCCGAGGCGCGGATCGAGGTCATGTCCTCCGACCTCGCGGCCGGGCCTGCCGACCTGCGCGCGCGGCTGGAGGCGATCGCCCGTGGCGAGGCGGACATCGTCATCGGCACCCAGATGGTCGCCAAGGGCCACAACTTTCCGATGCTGACGCTGGTGGGCGTGATCGATGCCGACATGGGGCTGCAGGGCGGCGATCTGCGCGCGGCCGAGCGGACGTTCCAGCTGCTCTACCAGGTGGCCGGCCGCGCAGGGCGGGCCGACCGGCCGGGCGAGGCGCTGATCCAGACCGCGGCGCCCGAGCATCCGGTCTTTCGCGCGATGGTCTCGGGCGATGCCGAAGGGTTCTGGCGGGGCCTGGCCGAGAGCCGGCACCTGGCGGGCATGCCCCCCTATGGCCGGCTGGCGGGGCTGATCGTCTCGGGCGAGGACGAGGCGAAGGTGGGCGGGATCGCCCGCGCGCTGGCCCGCGCCGCCGGGCCCGTCGAGCGCGCCGGCGCCGAGGTCCTGGGCCCCGCGCTCGCCCCGATCTCGAAGGTCCGCGGCCGGACGCGCATGCGCCTGCTCGTCCGCGCGCCCAAGGGCGTTGCCCTGCAGGACGCGATCCGCGACTGGCTGGCGGGCGTCAAGGTCCCGGCGGCCGTCCGCGTCAGCGTCGACATCGACCCGCAGAGCTTTCTCTGACCCCCGGATGCCCCCCTTTTCCGCTGATGCGAGCGTCGGCGGACGGTGCGTTTCACCCACCCTGCGCACGGGCGGCCCCCCGCTGAATTCCGGCTGGACGGTGCCTGCGCGCAGCGGGCCGAGGCGATGTGCAGAATGTGTGCAGAGTGTGTGCCCGTGCTGCCACGGAGCGGACGCTGGCGGCATGCTGCGGCGCAGTCCTTGCGAGGGTGTTGCGCGTGCAAAAGGCGCGTGCTAGCCACCCGCCAACTCGGCGCGGCCAGTCTGCTGCGTCCCTGCCGACACGACCCGTCCCGCCACTCCCTCCGCTACGGGACCTATCGGAAAGGCTGCGCGTGGCTGACATCGCCTCCACCGACGAGATCGCCGACCGCTATGCCACGGCGCTGCTCGACCTGGCCCTCGAACAGAATGCCGCCGATGCCGTCGCCGCCGACGTCGACATGCTGGCCGGCGCCATCGACGAGAGCGCCGATCTGCGCGAGCTGCTGATGAGCCCGCTCTACCGGCGCGAGCAGCAGGGGCAGGGCCTCTCGGCCGTCGCCGGGGCGATGGGCCTGGGCGCCCTGGTGGCGAATACCGCGCTGCTCATGGCCTCCAAGCGCCGGTCCTTCCGCATCCGCGCGATGCTGGCGCGCTTCCGGGCGCTGCTGGCCGAGCATCGCGGCGAGGTGACGGCCGCGGTCACCAGCGCGCGCCCGCTCAGCGACACCCAGCGCGAGGCCCTTGCCGGCGCGCTCAAGGCTTCGCTCGGGCGCGACGTGGCGCTCGATCTCAGCGTCGATGAGGGCATCATCGGCGGTCTTATCGTCAAGGTGGGCTCGAGGATGATCGACAGTTCGATCCGCTCGCAGCTCAACCGTCTGCAGCACTCCATGAAAGAGGCCGGCTGATGGGCATCCAGGCATCGGAAATCTCCTCCATCCTCAAGGAGCAGATCGCGAATTTCGGCCAGGAGGCGGAGGTCAGCGAGATCGGCCGCGTCCTCTCGGTCGGTGACGGCATCGCGCGCGTCTACGGCCTCGACCAGGTCCAGGCGGGCGAGATGGTCGCCTTCCCGGACGGCACGCAGGGCATGGCGCTGAACCTCGAGGCCGACAATGTCGGCGTCGTGATCTTCGGCTCGGACCAGGCGATCCGCGAGGGCGACACGGTCAAGCGCACGAACTCGATCGTGGACGTGCCCTGCGGCAAGGGCCTGCTCGGCCGCGTCGTCGACCCGCTCGGCAACCCGATCGACGGCAAGGGCCCGATCGTGTTCGAGGAGCGCCGTGTCGCCGACGTCAAGGCGCCCGGCATCATCCCGCGCCAGTCGGTGCACGAGCCGATGGCGACCGGCATCAAGTCGATCGACAGTCTGATCCCGATCGGCCGCGGCCAGCGCGAGCTGATCATCGGCGATCGCCAGACCGGCAAGACCGCCATCGCGGTCGACACCATCCTCAACCAGAAGAGCTATAACGAGGCCGCGGGCGACGACGAGGGCAAGAAGCTCTACTGCGTCTATGTCGTCGTCGGCCAGAAGCGCTCGACCGTTGCCCAGCTGGTCCGCAAGCTGGAGGAGAACGGCGCGCTCGAGTACTCGATCGTCATCGCCGCTACCGCGTCGGAGGCCGCGCCGCTGCAGTACCTCGCGCCCTATTCGGGCTGCGCGATGGGCGAGTACTTCCGCGACAACGGCATGCACGCGCTGATCATCTATGATGACCTGTCCAAGCAG
Organism: Pseudomonadota bacterium; assembly: GCA_039820865.1. Lineage (GTDB taxonomy): Bacteria > Pseudomonadota > Alphaproteobacteria > Rhodobacterales > Rhodobacteraceae > Thermohalobaculum. The sequence goes on along the minus strand of JBCBPG010000493.1, from coordinate 80 downwards.
GCCGTCGCCTACCGCCAGATGTCGCTGCTGCTGCGCCGTCCGCCGGGCCGCGAGGCCTATCCGGGCGACGTGTTCTACCT
>JBCBPG010000492.1:0-4033 GCA_039820865.1 Pseudomonadota bacterium | reverse complement strand
GCGCGGAGCCCGCGCCCGTGACGGGCCTGGTGCCGGTCGGGTGCAGCCCGGCGCGCACGGTCGCGTCATGGGCAAAGAGGGCGAGGACCGTGGTGTGGCCGCCATGGCCGGGGGCGATGCGGAAGAAGACGATCCCGCCTTCGCGCGCGGCAAGGCGGTCCAGCCCGATCACGTCGGCATAGAACCGCTCCATGGCATCGAGATCGGCGCAGCGGATCGCCACCTCGCCGAGGCCGCGCACGCGAAAGCCGCGCTTGGCCCCCGACGCGGCACCCGACGCGGCCCCGGCCTCGGTCGCGGTCACCGTTCTTGCCCCCGCCCTGGGCTCAGAACGGGCAGTCGCCGGTGTCCTCGTAGTTGTGGACGGTGATCGCGCCCGAGAGGATGCCGGCCTTGGCGTCCTCGACGGCGGCCTTGATCTCGTCGGTCAACAGCGGCTCGTTGTTCTCGTCCACCGCCCAGTCGACGCCGTCCTCGGCCAGGCCGAGGATGTTGACGCCGGCGGTGAACGCGCCGTCCATCGCGTCCTTGAGCGTGTCATAGGCGGCGACGTCGACGCGCTTGATCATCGAGGTGAGGACCGAGCCGGGGGCGACACCGTTCTGGTTCGAGTCGACCCCGATCGCCAGCTCGCCCGCATCGGCCGTCGCGCGGATGACGCCGAGGCCCGTGCCGCCGGCGGCGTGGTAGATCACGTCGGCGCCGCGGTCCATCTGGCTCTGCGCAAGCTCGGCGCCCTTGTTCGGGTCGTTCCAGGCGGCGGGCGTCGTGCCGGTCATCGTCTCCAGCACCGAGGCCTCGCCATCGGTCTCGACCACGCCCTGGGCATAGCCGCAGGCGAACTTGCGGATCAGCGGGATGTCCATGCCGCCGATGAAGCCGACGGTGCCGGTCTCGGACGCCTTGGCCGCGGCGACGCCGACCAGGTAGCTGCCCTCGTGCTCCTTGAAGGCGTACTGGCGCAGGTTCGGCCGGTCGAGCCAGCTGACGTCGATGATGGCGAAGCTGCGGTCGGGATTGTCGGCGGCGACCTTGTCGATCGCGTCGGCCTGCGCGAAGCCGACGCCCAGCACGACCGTGGCGCCGCGCTGGACCATGCGGCGCATCGCCTGCTCGCGCTGCGCCTCGTTGGTGACCTCGAACTCCATGACCTCGACGCCGGTCTCGTCCATGAAGCGCTTGACGCCGTTCCAGACACCCTCGTTGAACGACTTGTCGAACTTGCCGCCCATGTCGAAGACGACGGCGGGGCGGAACTCCTGGGCCGAGGCCGTGGCGGCGGCGATTACGAAGGCGGCGGTGGCAATCAGGGTGCGCATGATGTCTCCAGGGGCAGGGGACCGTTAAGGTTGTTCAGGCACCAGCCTTAGACGGGACGGCGCATGATGCAACGACGTCATTCCGCAATGGGTCCCAGGGCCGCGGCTTCGGCCGCGCCCAGGTAGCGCCGCTCGCGCAGATCGTAGATCCGGCCGTCGGGCGCGCGCAGGTGATGCAGGCCGAGGCCGACCTCGTGCGAGAGGTCCCGGGCCTCGGCCGTGGCGGGCAGGGTGGCGAGGCTCGCCTCCATGCGCTCGATCTCGGCGGTCGAGATGGCGAGGATGTTGGCCATGGCCTCGCGCTCGGCCTCCTCGGCGCTGAGGGCTTGCGCGAGGCGCGTGGCCATCTCGGGCGGCAGGGCCGGCAGGAGGCCCGCCAGGTCATGCGCGGTCCCCTCATCGACGAAGGTGCCGAAATGGGCGACGGCATAGCCCGCCTCGGCCGTCGCGGTCTTGAGCTGCAGGTAGACGTGGTCGACCTCGGTGCGCATCGCCTCGCCCTCGGCCTGCAGCGCGTCGCGGGTGTCGCGCAGGGCCTCGACCTCGGCGTTGAGCTGCTGGCGCTGGGTGTCGAAGTAGCCGGTCACCCAGGCCGAGACGAAGGCGACGACCGCCAGCACGATGGGCGAGAGGCTGGCGATGTAGCCCGAGCGCGTCCAGAACGGCTGGCGCACCTGCTCGATCTCGGCGCGCAGCTTCTCGCATTCGAGGCGCTGCTTCTCGATCTCGAGCGTGAGGCGCAGCGCCTCGGTATCCTCGCCGGCCATGGCCTCAGCCCTTGAGGCCGATCTCGCGGAGGCGCTCCGTGAGGAAGTCGTCGGCCGTGGTGCCGGGCTTCAGCAAGACCTCGGGGCGCGGGTGCAGGAACATCGGGCTCGAGAAGCGGGGCTTGCCGGCCGCGGCCTCGGGCGGGTTCACGACCTGGTGGACGGTGGCGGGGTAGTAGCCGCCGGTCGCCATCTCCAGCATGTCGCCCGCGTTGATCACCATCATGCCCGGGTCGCAGGGCACCGGGTGCCAGGTGCCGGCGGTGTCCCTGGCCTCGAGCCCGGGCTCGGAGCCCGCGAGCAGGCAGGTGATCAGGTTGATGTCGCCATGCGCGGCCGCCCGCACCGCCCCGGGCTCGGGCGCGGTGTCGAGCGCGGGGTAGTGCAGGATCCGCAGGAGGTTCATGGGCGAGCCGCGGAGCATGTCGGGCAGCGGTTCGGACAGCGTGGCGCGCACCTCGGCCGGCGTCTCGGCCTGCAGCCAGTCGAGCAGCCGCTGGCCGACGGCGACCAGGTCGGCATGCATCGCGCGGGTCTCGGCCTCGACCGCGGGCGGCACGGGGCCCTCCGGGTAGACGTGGAAGAACTCCTTCAGGTCCTTCTGCGCGCTGTCCTTGGCGTTCTCCGAGCGGAAGGGGAAGTAGCCCGCCGCACCGCCCGGCGCGCGCGTCCAGTCATGCTTGCCCTCCGAGCCGAAGAACCCGCCCCAGGCGTCGTAGAGCCGGGCGATCCGCTCGGGCGCGATCGGGTGGTCGGTCAGCACCGCGAAGCCGGTCTCGTGCAGCGAGCGGGCGAAGGCCTTCGGCGCCTCGGGGTCGGTGTAGCTGACGGTGGCGATGGAAAACATCGGCGCTCTCCTCTGTCGCGCGCATCGTCGCCCGGCGCGTGGGTCCGGGCAAGAGGCTCAGGCGAGGCGGCCCGAGGTCAGCGCCGCGATCAGCTGCGCCCGGATCGCCGGGGCATTGGCCGAGAGGCAGACGCTGACCGCCCGCGTGTCGCCGCCCGGAACACAGCCCCCCGCCGCCGCGCCCTCGACCGTGACCGAGAGGGGCGTGTCGAGCGTCTCGAAGAGCCCGGGCTCCAGCGCGGCGATCAGCGCGGCCGGGTCGTGCAGGAAGCAGCCGTCGAAGCCCCGCGTGCCGCGGTGGAAGTCGCGGTAGAAGGCGATCGCCTCAGTCAGGAGCGCCGCCGAGGCGGGCGAGACCGCGGCCATCGCGTCGAGATCGTCGGGGTAGAGGCGCACCGTCTCGGTCACGTCGAGGCCCACCATCGTCACCGGCCAGTCCGCCGTCATCACGCGGTTGGCGGCATCGGGGTCGTTCCAGAAATTGGCCTCGGCCGCCTCGGAGACGTTGCCCCTGTGGCGCAGCGTCCCGCCCATCACCACGACCCGCCCGACCTGGCCCGCGATCGCGGGATGCGCCTCGAGCGCCAGCGCCAGGTTGGTCAGCGGCCCGACGGCGAGGATGACCAGGCCGGGATGCGCCGCCGCCGTCTCGGCCAGGAAATCGGCCGCAGCGCGCGGATCGGGCGCGCGGGCGGGGTCCGGCAGGCGGGTCTCGCCAAAGCCCTCGGCGCCGTGGACGAAATCGGCCGGCGGGTGGGGCGGCTGGACCAGCGGGCGCTCGGCGCCGTGGGCGACGGGCACCGGGTGGCCGGCGAGGTCGCCCAGCTGCAGCGCGTTGCGCGTCGCGATCGCCGTGGTGACGTTGCCGAAGACGGTGGTGAGGCCGAGCAGGTCGACCCGCGGGTCGGCCATGGCGGCCAGGATCGCGATGGCGTCATCGACGCCCGGATCGGTGTCGATGACCATCGGGACGGGGGTGTCGATCATGGGATCTCCGATGGTTGGGGGATGCGCTCAGCGGGCGAGGAAGGCGTCGGTCTCGGCGCGGCTCGGCATCGCGGTCGAGGCGCCGTGGCGAGTGACGGCGATGGCGGCCGCGG
>JBCBPG010000491.1:0-4034 GCA_039820865.1 Pseudomonadota bacterium | reverse complement strand
GCGCGGCATTCGGGGCAGCCCGTGGCGCGGCGGAAGCCGGCGGGGTCGCGGCCGGGGGCGAGGCGGGCGACCAGCGCCGGCTCCTCGGGGGCGGCGCAGTGGGGGCAGAGGCGGCGGACAAGGCGCTGTGCCAGCGCGCCCATCAGCGTGGCGCCGACGAGGTAGTCCTCGACCCCCATGTCGCGCAGGCGATCGATCGCGGCGGCGGCGGAGTTGGTGTGCAGCGTCGCCAGCACGAGATGGCCGGTCAGCGCGGCCTGGACGGCGATCTCGGCGGTCTCGCGGTCGCGGATCTCGCCGATCATGATGACGTCCGGGTCCTGGCGCAGGATCGAGCGGAGCCCGTGGGCGAAGGTGAGGCCGATGCCCGCCTTGACCTGGATCTGGGTGATGCCGGGGAGCTGGTACTCGACCGGGTCCTCGATGGTGATGATCTTGCGCGAGCGGTCGTTGATCTGGCTGAGCGCGGCGTAGAGCGTGGTGGTCTTGCCGCTGCCGGTGGGCCCGGTGACCAGCACGATGCCGTTCGGCTTCTCGACGAGGGCGCCGAAGGCCTGCCGGAGGCCCCTGTCGAAGCCGAGCCCCTCGAGGTCGAGGACGAGGCCCGAGCGGTCGAGCAGGCGCAGGACGACGCCCTCGCCATGCAGCGTCGGCACGGTGGCCACGCGCATGTCGATCTCGCGCCCCGCGATCACGACCTGCAGGCGGCCGTCCTGGGGCAGGCGCTGTTCGGCGATGTTGAGGCGCGCCATGATCTTGAGGCGCGAGATCACGGCGGCGCGGAGCGAGGGGGGCGGCGCCTCGGCCTCGATCAGCGCGCCGTCGACGCGGAAGCGGACCGAGAGCGCGCGGTCGTCCGGTTCCAGGTGGATGTCGGAGGCGCGGGCCTCGACGGCGCGGCGGATCATCTGGTTGACCAGCCGGATGACCGGCGCCTCGGAGGCGGCGTCGCGCAGGCGCGCCACGTCGGCCGCGGTGTCGGCATCGGCGGCCAGCGTGTCGCCGGGCGGTGTCTCGGCCTGCTCGGCCACGCGTTCGAGCGCGGTCTCGATCTCGGAGGGCAGCGCGACGGCGAGGCGGAGGGCGCGGCCGGTCTTGAGGCCCACGGGCGCGATCAGCGCACCGTCCAGCGGGTCGGCGACGGCGAGGGTCAGGGTCGTGCCGGTCTCGGCCAGCGGCAGGATGCGCGCCTCGGCCAGGAAGCGCCGGCCGAGGGCGGCGAAGGCGGGCAGCTCCGGGTCGGGCACCGGGCGCTCGGCGCGGGGCAGGCCCGCGAGGGCTGCCATCGCGTCGGCGAGGTCCCGCTCGCCCACCAGGCCGAGACGGGTGAGCACGCGGTCCAGCCGCTCGCCGGTCTCGTCGGCGACACGCTCGGCGCGCAGGCGATTGGCGGGCGAGAGGTGGCCGACCGTCTCCAGCCGCGCGGCGAGGCTGGCGGTCGCGGCGGCGGGATCGGCCCAGAGCCGGGACGGCGGCGGGCCGGCGGGCGGTGGCGCGCCCGCCTCGGCCCGGCGCGATGCGGGCGGGGCGTCGAACGGGTCCGACGCGGGCGTCTCGGCGGCGATGGGCGCGTGCGGCACGATGCGTCTCCCCGGGGGTCTCGCTCCCCAAGACGGCTCCCGTGGCGGCCGGGATGCACCCCGCCGCCGTGGCGACGGCTTAGCCGAGGACGAGCGGCCCGTACAGCCAGGCGCACCAGAAGCCGAGCGCCAGCGGCGGGCCGAAGGGCAGCGCGAGGGTGGCGTGGAGGCGCCCGCCCGCCGTGGCCCGGGCGAGGACCAGCGCGAGGACCAGCCCCGCGAGGCTGGCGACCAGCAGGACCGAGGGCAGCGCCTGCCAGCCGAGCCAGGCGCCGGCGGCGGCCATCAGCTTGGCATCGCCGTGGCCGAGCCCCTCGCGCCCCCGCCAGGCGCGGTAGCCGAGCGCGATGGCGCGCATCAGCGCATAGCCCGCCGCCGCGCCGAGGGCATGGTCGAGCGGCGCGCCGGTCATGCCGGCGAGCGTCAGGCCGAGGCCCGCGATCGTCAGGCCGAGCGTGCCGATATCGGGCAGGCGGAAGCTTGCGAGATCGGCCAGAACCAGCCCCCCCAGCGCCCAGCCGAGCGCCACCGTCACGGGCCAGAGCGGCGCCGGCACGGCCAGGAGCGCCCAGGCGGTCAGCAGCGGCACCGCGATCTCGGCCGCGATCAGGCGGGTGCCGAGCGGGCGGCCGCAGCAGCGGCTTCGCCCGCGCAGCAGCAGCCAGGACAGGATGGGCACGAGATCGCCCGGCGCGATCGTCCGCCCGCAATGGTCGCAATGCGAGCGCGCGCCGAGCACGCTGTCATCCGTCGACAGCCGGTCGGCCGCCGCCTGCAGGAAGCTGCCCATCATCGGCGAGAACAGCATGGCCCCGAACGCCACGGCCAGGTCGTGCGGCGCGAGGGGACCGTTCAGCACCGCGCCACCCCCGATGCATGCCGACCCGCATGCCGACCCGCATCCGGCCCCGCATCCGGCATGGCCGCCGGCGCCGTATCCGTCCGTAGTACCGTGCCCCCCAACGCCCCGTCCTCGCCCGCCACGCAATCCCCGCCGTTTCATGGACCGTCACAAAAACTTCTCTTAGGACGGCTTTGCCCTGCGGGCTATGTGCTCGCGCTGGCGAGACAGGGAAAGTCCGATGGCCTCCTCAACCTCCGGTATCCTCGCGGCGTGGCAGCCCCGGCTCAGGCGCGCTCTGGCCGAGCCGCTGGTACAGTTCGCGCTGATCGGGCTGGTGATCTTCGCCGTCGACCGGGCCACCACGGCGCCCGAGATCGATCCGCGCACCATCGTGATCGACGAGACGGTCCAGCGCGAGCTGGTCGGGCTCTACCAGACGCGCCACGGCGTGCTGCCGACGCACGACAAGCTCGAGGAGCTGATCGAGGTCTACACGATGAACGAGGCGCTCTATCGCGAGGCGCGGGAGCTGCGCCTCGACGAGGGCGACGAGATGATGCGCGAGCGGATGATGACGCGGCTGCGCATGATGCTGCTGAGCGGCACCGCGCCCCCGCCGCCCGACGACGAGACGCTGCGCGCCTGGTTCGACGAGCGCCAGGACGACTACCGGGTGCCCGCGCTGGTCAGCATGGCGGTCGTCGGCCTCGACGCCACCGAGGCCGAGGCCATGGCGGTGGCCGAGGCGCTCAATGCCGACGAGGCGGCGGCGCGGCGGCGGTTCCCGAACTTCCTCGTGCTGACCGAGCGCCCGCTCGACCAGCTCGAGCACATCATGGGCGAGCCCTTCGTCAGGGCGGTGACGGCGCAGCCGGCGGGCACCTGGCAGCCGGTGGCCACGCCCGAGGGCTGGCAGGCCGCCCGCTTCGACGCGCTGGTCGAGGGCCGCGCGGCGGATTTCGAGGAGATCGTCGACGGCGTCCGCAAGGACTGGGAGGTCTTCATGATCCGCCGCGCCGCGCACGAGGCGCTGGACACGGTGCGCGCGCGCTATCCGGTCGAGCGCCGGCCGCTGGTCGACGGGCTGGTCGCGGGCGAGGAGACCGCGGTGTCGGGCGGCGGGGACGAGGCGGCCGCCGCGGGCTCGGCGGTCAACTGATGAGGCCTGCGCGCCCCTTCGCCATCGCCGCCTGGCTGGCGGCGCTTCTCGCCCTGCTCATGGCGGCGCTGCCGGCGCGGGCGCATGTGACCGAGCTGGCGGTGCTGCTGGTCAGCGAGACGCCCTCGGGCGCCTACCGCGTCTCGTGGCAGATGAGGCCCAACACCGAGCTCGGCGCCGGGCTGGAGCCGATCTTCCCCGCCCAGTGCCGCTATGACGAGCCCGATCTCGACTGCGGGGCCGAGGGGCTGGTCGGCACGCTCGGCTTCGAGGGCATCGGCGCGGGCCAGTCGGCGGCGATGTTCAAGCTGCGCGATGTCGAGGGCAACACCCGGGTCATCACGCTGACCCCGGCCGAGCCGATGCCCTCGAAGCCGAGCGTGCCGACCAGCCCCTCGGCCCCGCAGTCGAGATCGGGCTCGTCATAGCGGCACTGGGCGGGGAAGATCGG
>JBCBPG010000490.1:0-4040 GCA_039820865.1 Pseudomonadota bacterium | reverse complement strand
GCACAGCGCGCTGTCGCCGGCGATCCGGGCCAAGCCCAACATGGCGGCGCGCAACCTCGATTCGATCCGCCAGCTCCTCTCGGGCCCTGCGCCCTTCGCGGTCTTCGACATCCCCTGGACGCCGCTGTTCCTGGGTGTGATCTTCCTGTTCCACCCGCTGATGGGCTGGCTTGCGATCGCGGGCGGCGCGATCCTGGTGATCCTGACGGGCCTCAACCAGTACCGCTCCAAACGCCTGCAGGCCGAGGCGGCTGGCGCCTCGAACGAGGCCGAGAACCTGGGCGAGGCGATGCGCCAGAACGCCGAGGCGGTGCGCGGTCTCGGCATGCGCGACCAGGCGATGGCACGCTGGCGGAGCATGCGGGGCGAGGCGCTGAACAGCCAGGTGCAGGCCTCGGACCGCTCGGGCAGCTATGCCTCGGCCTCCAAGGCGATGCGGATGTACCTGCAGTCGCTGATGCTGGCGCTGGGCGCCTGGCTGGTGCTGCAGCAGGAGATCAGCCCCGGCATGATGATCGCGGCCTCGATCCTGATGGGGCGCGCGCTGGCCCCGATCGAGCAGGCGATCGGCCAGTGGGCGCTGGCGCAGCGGGCGATGGCGGGCTGGCGCGACCTCGGCCTCTTCCTTCGCGAGGTCCCGGTCGAGGGGCAGAAGACCCAGCTGCCGGCACCCAAGGGCACGATCGAGTCCATCAAGGTCTCGGTCCGGGCGCCGGGCGACCAGGTCGTGGCGCTCCGCGACGTGAGCTTTGCCGTCAAGCCCGGCCAGGCGCTCGGCGTCATCGGCCCCTCGGGCGCGGGCAAGACGACGCTGGCCAAGGTGCTGGTCGGCATCTGGCCGCCCACCGTCGGCAAGGTGAAGCTGGACGGCGCGGCGCTGGACCAGTGGCCGGTCGACGAGGTGGGGCGCCATTTCGGCTACCTGCCGCAGGAGGGCGGGCTCTTCGCGGGATCGGTCGCGCAGAACATCGCCCGCATGGCCGTGCGCCCCGACGACGCCAAGGTGGTCGAGGCGGCCAGGCGCGCGGGTGCCCACGAGATGCTGCTCAGCCTGCCGCAGGGCTATGATACCGAGATCGGCTATGGCGACGGGCGCCTCTCGGGCGGCCAGCGCCAGCGCGTGGCGCTGGCGCGCGCGCTCTATGGCGACCCGCCGGTGCTGGTGCTGGACGAGCCCAACGCCAATCTCGACGCGCAGGGCGAACAGGCGGTGATCGACGCCATCCGCGACGCCAAGAGCCGCGGTCGCACCGTCATCGTCATCGCCCACCGCCCCTCGGCCATCGCCGCCTGCGACACGCTGCTGATGCTGGACAAGGGCATCCAGGTCGATTTCGGCCCGCGCGACGAGGTGCTGAAGAAGCGCACCCGCAACTATCCGCAGCTGGTCGCGGGCCAGCAGAAGGACAGCGCCGCCGCCGGCGTCACCGCCGCCACGGGCATGGGCGGGCAGGGCGGCCGCGGCCCCGCGCCGATCGCCGCCGCCGCCCGGTCCGGCGCGCTTTCCACGCCAGTGACGGGCCCGGCGGCTGCGGGACCGGTCCCGACCGCGGCCTCGGTGGCGGCCTCGATGCCCCCGCAGGCAGGCGCCGGCGGGCGCTCGGCACCGACGCTCGCCGCGGCCGATGCGCCATCACAGCCGGCGCCGCCAACCCCCACCCGCAGCCCGACGCCGCCCCCCGCAGCAACCGGACCCGCAGCGACCGGACCTGCAGCCACCGGGCCCGCCGTGACCGGGCCCGCAGCGACCAGACCCGCCGCGCCCGCCGAGACCGCGCCCCGGCCGGATGCCGCCCAGCCAGCGGCGGCGGCGGCGATCGCGGCAGCGGCGAGCGATGCGGTGCTGCGCGAGGACCCGGCGGTCGATCTCGACACCGACGACATCGAGGAGCCGGTGACCCTCACCCTCGACGGCGAGATGCGGGTGGCGGACAGCCCGGCCGATCCCGCTGCTGCCCCCGCCGCGGGTGGGGACGACGGCAACGACAGCGAAAGCATGGCGGGCGGCGCCCGCGACGGTTGGACAGGAGAGAAGCCATGATGCAGCTCCAGCAGCAGGGCGGGACCCCGGGCGACGGCGGTTCCGGGCGTGACGGCTGGGGTGGCCGGGGCTATGCGCTGTTCGGCCTCGTCTGCGTCGGCCTCCTCGGCGGCGGTTTCGGCGGCTGGGCACTGACGGCCGAGATCGCCGGCGCCGTCGTCAGCCAGGGCCAGCTCCGCGTCGAGAGCCAGCGCCAGGTCGTCCAGCATCCCGAAGGCGGCGTCGTCGGCGAGATCCTGGTGGGCGAGGGCGACACCGCCAAGGCGGGCGACGTGCTGGTCCGCCTCGACGGCACCACGCTGCGCTCGGAGCTGAAGGCGCTCGAGGGCCAGCTCTTCGAGATCATGGCGCGCCGCGGCCGCCTGATGGCCGAGCAGTCCGAGCGCGACACCATCACCTTCGACGAGGAACTGCTCGAGGTCGCCGCCGTCCGCCCCGCCGTCGCCGACCTGGTCGACGGCCAGCGGGCGCTGTTCGAGGCACGCCGCCGCTCGGTCGAGGGCGAGCTCGCCGTCTTCTCCGAGCGCCAGGCCCAGGTCGACCAGCAGATCGTGGGCGTCGAGGCCGAGCTCGCCGCGCTGGTGCGCCAGAAGGAACTCGCCAAGTCCGAGCTTGCCGACATGACCGGCCTCGCCGACAAGGGCCTGGCCCGGCGCGACCGCGTCATGGCGCTGGAGCGCGAGGCGGCGCGTCTCCTCGGCCAGGAGGGGCGCCAGATCGCCCGGCGCGCCGAGCTGCGCGGCCAGATCGCCGAGCTCGAGGAGGAGCAGCTCCGCCTCGGCGCCTCGCGCCGCGAGGAGGCGATCTCGGAACTGCGCGAGCTCGGCTTTCGCGAGCTTGAGCTCCGCGAGCGGCGCATCCAGCTCCAGGACCAGCTCTCGCGCCTCGCCATCCGCGCGCCGATGACCGGCATCGTCTACGACATGCAGATCTTCGCGCTGAAGGCGGTCATCCGGCCGGCCGACCCCATCCTCCACATCGTGCCGACCGATACCGGCCTGGTGGTCGAGGCCCGCGTCGATCCGGCCAATATCGACCAGGTCTATGTGGGCCAGGAGGCGGTGCTGCGCCTCGTCGCCTTCAACGCCCGCACGACGCCCGAGATCTTCGGCAGCGTGATCAACATCTCGGCCGATGCCTTCACGCAGGAGAGCACGGGCCAGTCCTTCTACAAGGTCGACGTGACGATCCGCCCGGACGAGTTCGCCAAGCTCGAGGGCAAGGACCTCGTCGCCGGCATGCCGGTCGAGGTCTACCTCCAGACCGGCAACCGCACCCCGCTCGCCTACCTGGTCAAGCCCATGACCGACTACGTCAACCGCGCCTGGCGCGAGGAGTAAGGACGGGCCCCTGGCGCCGAAGGCGCCGCGCGCGCCCGCGCGGCTCAACCGCCTAGGGCGCCTCCGGCGCGGCAACCTGCCTTGCCGGCGCCTTCGGCGGGACAGAGCAGAGTGTCAGGAGCGGCGCTCGACGACAAAGACGGCGGCGGCGTTCAGCATCGTGGCGCGGGTGCCGAAGGGCGCGAGGGCGGCCTGCGCCTCGGTGACCAGGGTGTCGGCACGGACACGGGCGCCGTCGAGGCCGAGGATGTCGACGAAGGTGGCCTTGCCGGCATCGGCGTCCTTGCCGACGCGCTTGCCCATCGCAGCCTCGTCTCCGGTGATGTCCAGCAGGTCGTCGGCGATCTGGAAGGCCTCGCCCAACGCCGCGGCATAGGCGCGGATCGCCGCGACCTGGCCCGGATCGGCGTCCGACAGGACGGCGCCCAGCTCGGCCGAGACCTCGAGCAGTGCGCCGGTCTTCATCGCCTGCAGCCGCTTGACGGCGGCGGCGTCCTGCACCGCGTGACCCTCCTCGGCCGCGATGTCCAGCGCCTGGCCACCGACCATGCCGGCCACCCCGCTCGCCCGCGCGAGGCGCAGGCAGGCCATCGCCCGCGCGGCGCCGTCGGGATGGGTCGCAGGATCGGCCAGGATCTCGAAGGCGAGGGTCTGCAGCG
>JBCBPG010000489.1:0-4043 GCA_039820865.1 Pseudomonadota bacterium | reverse complement strand
GTTTCCCCGCGTGAAACGCCCGCCCCCTTGAACCGGCCTGACGCTGCGGACGGACTGCGGTGCACGGGGCGAGCCGGACGGGGCGAGCCGGAAGGGGCGAGTCGGGCGGGGCGCGGTGCACGGGGCGCTATCGGCGCCGCCCGCGATGCGGCCTTCCCGGCCTCCTGCCCCTTTGCCTCCTGCCCCTCGGCCTCCTGCCCCTCGGCCTCCTGCCCACCCACGACAGACTACGCCGACGTCGATGAACACCGCGTTGCGCCGTCGCGGACACCAGCGTTCGCCGCATGGTAACCGATTGGTGCTCAAGCTGACGCGGGAGGGCGCGGGACGCGGCTTGATCGCGCAAGGACGACAACGCCGGGCCCGCTCGTGGCAGGCCCGGCGCGATATCGGGTCAGCGTCCCCCCTGCGGAGGACGCGCGGGATCAGGCGATGTCGAAGCGGTCGAGCATCATCACCTTGGTCCAGGCGGCGACGAAGTCGGCGACGAAGGCCGCCTCGCTGCCGGTCTCGGCATAGGCCTCGGCCACCGCGCGCAGGATCGAGTTCGAGCCGAACACCAGGTCCGCCCGCGTGCCGGTCCAGCGCTGGGCGCCGGTCCTGCGGTCATGCGCGGCGTAGAGGTCCGGCGCATCGGCGATCGGCTTCCACTCGCAGCCCATGTCGAGCAGGTTGACGAAGAAGTCGTTCGTCAGCGCGCCCGGACGGTCGGTGAAGACGCCATGCGCCGAGCCCTCGTAGTTGGCGCCGAGGACGCGCAGACCGCCCACCAGCACCGTCATCTCGGGCGCCGTCAGCGTCAGCAGCTGCGCCCGGTCGACCAGCATCTCCTCGGCCGCCACGCTGTAGGCCTTGGGCTGGTAGTTGCGGAACCCGTCGGCCTCCGGCTCCAGCACCGAGAAGCTGTCGGCGTCGGTCTGCTCCTGCGTCGCATCCGTGCGGCCCGGGGTGAAGGGCACGGTGATGTCGTGGCCCGCCGCCTTGGCCGCCTTCTCGACGCCCGCGGCGCCCGCCAGCACGATCAGGTCGGCCAGCGAGATCTTCGTCTCGCCGTCGAAGTCCGCCTTGATGCCCTCGAGCACGCCGAGGACGCGGGCGAGCCTGGCGGGCTCGTTCACGTCCCAGTCCTTCTGCGGCGCCAGCCGCAGGCGTGCGCCGTTGGCGCCGCCGCGCTTGTCCGAGCCGCGGAAGGTCGAGGCCGAGGCCCAGGCGACCGACACCAGCTCGGCAACCGTCAGCCCGCTGTCGAGCACCCTGGCCTTGAGCGCGGCGACGTCCGCGTCACCGACCAGCGGGTGGTCGACCGCCGGCACCGGGTCCTGCCAGATCAGGTCCTCGGCCGGCACCTCGGCGCCGAGATAGAGCACCTTGGGCCCCATGTCGCGGTGGGTCAGCTTGAACCAGGCGCGGGCGAAGGCATCGGCCAGCTCGTCCGGGTTCTCGAGGAAGTTCCGCGAGATCGGCTCATAGGCCGCGTCCATGCGCATCGCCATGTCGGCGGTGGTCATGATCGGCGCATGGCGCCTGGCCGGGTCGTGGGCGTCGGGCACCAGGTCGCTGGCGGCACCGTCCTTGGGCACCCACTGCCAGGCGCCCGCGGGCGACTTGGTCAGCTCCCACTCATGGCCGAACAGGGTCTCGAGATAGCTGTTGTCCCACTTGGTCGGCGTCGGCGTCCAGGCGCCCTCGATGCCCGAGGTGATCGCGTCGCCGCCCTTGCCCGACCCGTGGGTCGAGAACCAGCCGAGGCCCTGCGCCTCGATCGGCGCGCCCTCGGGCTCGGGGCCCATGTGGCTCTCCAGCCCCGCGCCGTGGCACTTGCCGAAGGTGTGCCCGCCGACCGTCAGCGCGACGGTCTCGTAGTCGTTCATCGCCATGCGCGCGAAGGTCTCGCGGATGTCGCGGCCCGAGGCGACCGGGTCGGGGTTGCCGTCCGGGCCCTGCGGATTGACGTAGATGAGGCCCATCTGCACGGCCGCCAGCGGGAAGGCCAGGTCACGATCGCCCGAGTAGCGGCTGTTGGCCTTCTCCGAGGTGGCGAGCCATTCGCCCTCGGACCCCCAGTAGATGTCCTCCTCGGGCTCCCAGATATCGGCGCGGCCGCCGCCGAAGCCGAAGGTCTTGAAGCCCATCGATTCGAGCGCGACGTTGCCGGTCAGGACCAGCAGGTCGGCCCAGCTGAGCGCACGGCCATACTTCTGCTTGATCGGCCACAGCAGCCGGCGCGCCTTGTCGAGGTTGCCGTTGTCGGGCCAGGAGTTCAGCGGTGCGAAGCGCTGCGAGCCCGCGCCCGCGCCGCCGCGCCCGTCGGCCGTGCGGTAGGTGCCGGCCGCGTGCCAGGCCATGCGGATGAAGAACGGGCCGTAATGGCCGTAGTCTGCCGGCCACCATTCCTGGCTGTCGGTCATCAGCGCGTGGAGATCCTGCTTGACCGCATCGAGGTCCAGCTTCTGGAATGCTTCGGTATAGTTGAAGCTCATTCCCAGCGGGTTCGCTGCCGGCGGGTTCTGGTGCAGCATCTTGATGTTGAGTGCGTTCGGCCACCAGTCGCGGTTGGTAACCTTGATCTGGCCCGTCACTGGGCACTTGATGTCGCCGTCCATGGATCCCTCCGGTCAGGTAAGTCGCGGATGTGAACACGGGACGGCGGGGTACCGTCCCTGCGTGATGTTGCGGTCGTGCCGGCCGGCCTTGGTGATCCGGCGGGCGTGTCGCTTCGGGGCGGCAGGGTAACGCGGCGGGGGCCGTCGGCCAGCGCCTGACGCAGTCCTGATCGAGGACCGTCGACGACGCGCGAGGGCGCGCATGCTGGGTGGCTGGCCGGCCGTCATCGGGGTCTCCGCTGCCTGCATGTCTACTCTGGACCAGATGCGTCGATCAGGTAAAATCGTTTCTTCCATGCTTTGCCATAGGAATTTCTGATGACATCAATAACCCTCCGTCAGCTCCGCTACTTCGAGGCGCTCGCCCGGCATCGTCATTTCGGCGATGCGGCGCGTGCCTGCTCGGTCAGCCAGCCGGCGCTTTCGATGCAGGTCCGCGACCTCGAGGCGGCGGTGGGCGTGGCGCTGATCGAGCGGCGCGCGCGGGCGATCGGGATCACGCCCGCGGGCGAGGAACTGGCGCGCCGGGCCGAGGCGATCGCGCGGGCGGTGGCCGAGCTGGAGGACGTCGCGCGCGCGCTCGGCGATCCGCTGGGTGGCATCACGCGGCTCGGCGTCATCCCGACCGCGGCGCCGTACCTCTTGCCGGCCGTCTTTCGCGCGCTGGCCGAGCAGTATCCCGGCCTCGACCTCCGCGTGCGCGAGACGCAGACCGAGGGGCTCCTGCGCGAGCTGGGCGCGGGGCGCATCGACCTGGCGCTGGTGGCGATGCCGATCCGCGAGGCGGGGCTGGTGTCGCGCCCGCTCTTCGACGAACCGTTCCTGATGGTCCGCCCCGCCGCCTCGGCCGGCAGCCCGATGCCCGAACCCACCAGCCTCGGCGAGCGGCTCCTGCTGCTCGAGGAGGGGCACTGTTTCCGCGACCAGGCGCTGGCGGTCTGCGGTACGCCGGGCGAGCGGGGCAGGGCGGTGCCCGCCGGCCGGCTCGACGCCAGCTCGCTGTCGACGCTGGTGCAGGTGGTCTCGGCGGGGCTGGGTCTGACGCTTTTGCCGGCGATGGCCGCACCGTTCGAGGCACGGCGCGCGGGCGTCGATCTCGCGGCCTTCCCGGCGGGCGGGCCGGCCCGCACGCTCGGCCTCGTCTGGCGCGAGACGACGCCGCTCGCCGAGCGCTTCGAGGCCGTCGGCCGCGTCATCGACGAGGTCGGCCGCCGCCAGGTCGCCGAGGGCACCGCGCTGGCCGCCGCCGGCGTCCGGGCGACCGCCTGATCCCGCGGTCTGGCCCAGGCTCTGGCCCAGGGGCTGGCCCAGGGGCTGGCCCAGGGGCTGGCCCAGGGGCTCGCATGGGAGTTGGTCCGGGGGCCGGGATGGGGGTTGGCCCGGCGTCGGGGATGGGGGCTGGATCGCCGACGGGCGCTGCGGCAGGATCGGCCACCCCGC
>JBCBPG010000488.1:0-4047 GCA_039820865.1 Pseudomonadota bacterium | reverse complement strand
TACATCTACTGGACGCTCGGCCTCACGCAGAAGGGCAGGGGCGAGACGCTGGTCGATGTCGCCAACCTGCCCGAGGGCGGGATGATCGGCCCGGACGGCACGCTGGTGCGCACCAAGCAGGTCCCGGTGCCGAGCTTTGACGGCAACGAGGCCTACAGCGTCTCCAAGGGCCTGCAGATCCACTACCTGCACACCGATAACCGCGACCCGGGCGACCGCGAGCTGGGCCTGACCGTGCCACAGGCCTACGAGGCGCAGCTTCAGTCGACCTTCTCGAACCTGACCGTCTGGCACCCGCGGCTGTCCGGCATCGACGCGCCCTATTCCTCGCGCCTGACCTTCGAGGGGATCGACCTGCTCGGCAGCGGCGATCCGGAGAGCACGGGCTTCCTGCTCGACCACTTCGCCAACCAGCGGAACTTCACCGTCACCGATACGACGATCGAGGGCTTCGGGACCGGCTTTGCCGTGCCGCGCCAGGGCCAGTCGGTGATCGAGGGGCTGGAGAGCGCCAACCTCACCGACCTCGTCATCGGCGCGCCCCACGGCGACCCGCGCGACCTGGAGATCCGCGATGTCGACTTCCGGCCGCTGGGCGGCCCGCTGGCGGGGCAGGAGGAGAGCCGCGAGCCGGTGGTGCTGGACCGCTTCCGCGACATGGATTTCGACGCGGGCCAGGACGACGGCTTCTTCGACCTCGATCCCGCGGAGCAGGCCGAGGTGACGGTTGGGGAGGCGAGCGCCCGCAAGCGCCTCGAGGTCGAGATCGACCCGCTGGGCGACCCGGTCTACAGCCCCTTCTTCCTGCCCGACCGCGTGGTGCTTGAGGAGCGGGGCGGCGAGGCCGTCGGCCTCTACTTCGACGCGGCCCTGCCCGACGCGATCCCCGTGGCCCCCGGCAGCGAACTCGACGCCTACCTGCCCGAGGGCGTGGCGGGCGCGACCAATGCCGAGCTGCAGGCGCGTTTCGGCTTCTCCTTCGCCGACGCGCTGCCGCCCGGCGATGCGGTGCCGGTCGAGGGCGTGATCGGCGGGGTCGCCGGCACGCCGCTGCCGCCCTTCGAAGGCTTCCCGCCGCCCATCGACCCGCGGCTGCGCATCGACGACGGCGGCGCGGGGGTCGGCGACGACGACGACGACGACGAAGAGGCGGACGACGACGCCCCGGTCTCGATCGCCTTCATCGGCGACAGCATCACCGACACCGGGGGCGAGGGCTTCGTCGAGATCCTGCAGGCGGATGTGGGCGAGGAGGCCGCGCTGATGAACTTCGCCCTCGGCGGCTCCGGTCTCACCGACCACGCCTTGCGCTGGCAGGACACCGAGGAGGCCGACGACTTCGCCGAGAGCGCGCCCGACATCGTCTGGATCATGATCGGCGGCAACGACATCGACCCGGGCAACAACGGCGGTGCGAGCGTCGAGGAATATGCCGCGGAACTGGACGCGCTGGTCGACGACATCTCGGCGATGGAGAGCGATCCCACGGTCGTCATCGCCGCGCAGCCGCCCTTCCACGCCGTCGACGGGATCGGGGAGGCCGTGCACGAGACCTTTCGCGAAGAATGGGTGCCGGCGATGGAGCAGATCGCCGAGGACCACGACGCCGCCTTCGTCGACGTGAACGCCATGGTCGACGACTATCCCGAGAACTATCCCGACCAGATCCACCCCGACGAGGCGGGCGCCGAGACGCTGGCCGCCATCATCGGCGACGCGCTCTACGAGATCGTGGAGCAGCGGGCGGACGAGGCGCCGGAAGAGGACGACGAGGACGAGGATGACGAGGCCGGGTTCGAGGGCTTCTTCGAGCGCGTCCTCGAGCGGTTCGGGCGCGACGGGGAGATGCCTCTCCGCGGCCGGCTGGAGCGCGAGGAGGCCGATGGGGGCGAGGTCGGCCAGTTCGGCGGCCGGGCGATGCGCCTGCGTGACCGTGAGCGCGACGACGAGGTCGCCGTCACCGCCGATACCTTCCGGTTCTTCGGGGGCGAGGCGGATGACGCGCTTGGCGATCTCGGCCTGACGATCGACGGGGATGTCCCGACGCTGCCGGCGCCGCGCTTCCTGCTCGCCGAGACGCTGGAGCCGGTGGAGGACGGGTTCTGCCTCGACCATTTCGACTTCTGACGCTGAGGGGCCGGGCCGGTGCGCCGGTCCGGCCGCTCGTCTCGGCGCGGGCGCCGGCCTATCATCCTCCCCCATGGCCGCGGGGCCGGGCGGGAGCGGGGGGAGGCATGGCAACCGGGCGCGGCATCGCGGTGCTGATGGGCGTGGCGCTGGCGGGCGTGGTGCTGGCGGCAGGCCCCGGGGGGGCGGACGATCACGGCACGTGCCCTGCGGACGACCTCCGCCGCTTCAGCGAGCTGGCGCCGATGCTGGCGGGCGTCGAGGCGCGCGATCCGGTGCTGAGCGTCGATCTCATCCGCACCGAAACGCCGCCCTGCGAGGCGGTCTGGCTGGTCGAGATCCTCGACGGCGACGAGATCGTCCTGCTCGGCTTTGACGGCCGCACGCTGGCCCCCTGGCCCCGGGAACGGCTCGACGCGCTGGCCGCCCGGCTGGAGGGCGAGGATGAGGACGAGGACGACGATCTCTTCCCCGTCTCGGCGCGCCTGAACGGCGGTGCAGGGGCGGACGAGCTCGAGGGCTTCTGGTCCGACGACGTCATGACCGGCGGGCCGGGGCCGGACGTCTTCATCGCCTCGCCCGGCTCGGACGTGATCACCGATTTCGACCCGGCGCAGGACCTGCTGGTGCTGGCGGACTTCCTGGCGGAGGAGCGGCCGGGCGCGATCCCCGATCTCGCCGCGCTGCGCCGCGCGATCCGGGCCGTCGACGGCGGGCTGGTGATCGACCTCGACGGCCGGGCGGGGGACTGGAGCCTGCGTCTGGACGGTGTCGCGCCGGACGATCTGATCGCGCAGAGCGTCAGGCTTGGCGAGGAGGATGGCCGCGAGATCGAGGCCGAGACCTTCCCATCCGTCGAGATCACGATGTCCGACGACAGCATCGTCACCTTCCCGCCGCATCCGCGCTGGATGTTCCCGGTGCCCGGCACGCTGGTCGAAGGGGATCCGCGCGCGGTCGAGATGCTGCACGACGCGCTCTTCGACATGGTCGAGGACCGCGTTCATGCGATCGAGCGCGGAGCCTATGCGCTGGGGCGCGAGGACGAGGCCGAGGGGCGACCCGACCGGTTCGAGGACGACTGAATGCGCGTGCTCGTGGTCGAGGACGATCCGGCGCTCGGCCCGCGGCTGGCCGAGGAACTCCGCCGCCGCCGCTATGTCGTCGATCTCGCCGGGGATGGCGAGGAGGGGCGGCACCTGGGTTCGGTCAACGACTATGTCGCCGCGGTGCTGGACATCGGGCTGCCGGTGGTCGACGGGCTGGCGGTGCTGGCGGCCTGGCGCGCGGCCGACCGGCGCCTGCCGGTGCTGCTGCTGACCGCGCGCGACAGCTGGCAGGACAAGGTGATCGGCCTGCGCGCGGGCGCCGACGACTATCTCGGCAAGCCCTTCGCGACCGAGGAGCTGGTCGCCCGGCTCGAGGCGCTGGTGCGGCGCGGCGCGGGACAGGCGGCGACGCGGCTCCGCCACGGGGCGCTGGAGATCGATCTCGCCGGCCGCTCGGTCGCGCGCGATGGCGCGCCGGTGGCGTTGACGCCCACCGAGTACCGCGCGCTCGCCTACCTGGCGGTGAACCGCGGGCGCGTGATCTCCAAGACCGAGCTGACCGAGCATCTCTACGACCAGCTCTTCGAACATGATTCCAACGTGATCGAGGCCGTGGTCGCGCGGCTGAGGCGCAAGCTGGGGGCCTCGGCGGTGCAGACCCGGCGCGGCCATGGCTATCTTGTCGAGTGAGGGGCGCAGGCCGCTCTCGCTGACCGCCCGGCTTGCGCTCGGCGCGGTGCTCTGGTGCGCGCTGGCGCTGACGGTGGCGGGGCTGGCGCTGGTCGGCCTGTTCCGCGCGCAGGTCGAGCGCGAGGCCGACCGGACGCTCAACGACCGCCTCGTCCAGCTCGTGGCGCTGAGCGAGGTCAGC
>JBCBPG010000487.1:0-4053 GCA_039820865.1 Pseudomonadota bacterium | reverse complement strand
GGGTCCTCACGGGCCTGCGCCGGGTGAATGCCGGCATCGGCCTCGCCTGCGGGCTGGCGATGCTGGCCTGCTGCGCCTTCATCCTGGTCGAGATCGTCACCCGCCGCCTCGCCTTCGGGCTGGTCGGCGGCACCGACGAGATCTCGGGCTATGTCATGGCCGCCATTGCCAGCTGGGCCGGCGGCTATGCGCTGGTCGAGCGTGCCCATATCCGCGTCGACATCCTGCACCGCAAGCTGGCCGCGCCCGGCCGCGCACTGCTCGACATCGCCTCGCTCGCCGGCCTGCTCGCGGTCTCGCTCGCGCTCCTGTTCCACGGCTGGGGGGTCGTCGCGAAATCCATCGCGCGGGGTTCGGCCTCGAACACCCCGCTCGAGACGCCGCTCTGGATCCCGCAGTCGATCTGGCTCGCGGGCTGGGGCTGGTTCGCGCTGGCCTCGGCGATCCTGCTGGCTCTCGCCCTCGCCGCCGTTGCCCGCCGCGACTGGGCCGGCGTGGCCGAGATCGCCGCGCCCGAGACCGACGAGACCCTTGGCCCCGATGAGGGCGCACGGTGATCACCCGCCTCACCATCGCGCTCCTCGCGCTGCTGGTGCTCTCGGCGCCCGTGGGGCTGGTGCTGTTCGCGCTGGCCTTCGGGGTCGACTGGTTCTTCTCGGCCTTCCCGCTGGTGCGCGGCATGGGGCAGGTGATCTGGACCGCCTCGAACGCGAGCCTGCTGATCGCGATCCCCTTCTTCGTCTTCCTCGGCGAGCTGCTGGTCCGCTCGGGCGTCGCCGCGCGCACCTATGCAGCCCTCGACGCCTGGCTGTCCTGGCTGCCGGGGGGGCTGATCCACGCCAACATCGCCACCGCAACCGCCTTCTCGGCGACCTCCGGCTCCTCGGTCGCCACCGCCGCGACCGTTGCCACCGTGGCCACGCCCCAGGCACACCGGCTCGGCTATGACCCCCGCCTCTTCTCGGGCGCGATTGCTGCGGGAGGGACGCTCGGCATCATGATCCCGCCCTCGATCAACCTGATCGTCTACGGCTTTCTCACCCAGACCTCGATCCCGCAGCTGTTCCTCGCGGGGCTGATCCCCGGCATCCTGCTCGCGCTGATGTTCATGGCCGTCACGGCGCTGGTCTGCGGGATCCGCCCGTCGCTTGGCGGGCCGGGGCGCGCCGCGTCGTGGCCCGAGCGTATCCGCGGTCTCGCCGACCTCATCCCCATCCTCGTGCTCTTCGCCGCGGTGGTGGGCTCGATCTATGCCGGCTGGGCCACGCCGACCGAGGCCGCGGCCGTCGGCGTCGTCATCGCGGCCCTGATCGCCCTCTCGACCGGGGGCCTGACGCTCGCCGCCGTCCACGCGGCGCTCCTGGGCACGGTCAAGGTGACCGGCATGATCATCTTCATCATCATCGCCGCCTCCTACCTCAACTACACGCTCGGCGCCGCCGGCCTCGGGCGCGAGCTCGAGG
Source organism: Pseudomonadota bacterium (assembly GCA_039820865.1). GTDB lineage: Bacteria > Pseudomonadota > Alphaproteobacteria > Rhodobacterales > Rhodobacteraceae > Thermohalobaculum. The sequence continues at coordinate 2,590 of JBCBPG010000487.1, read as the reverse complement.
CGATGCTCGACGGGCTCGGCCTCGGCGCGCTCGAGACCATGCTGGTGATCGTGCTCCTCTACATCGTGCTCGGCTTCTTCATCGAGACGCTGTCGCTGATGGTCGCCACCATCCCGATCGTCGCCCCCATCGTGATCGCGCTCGGCTACGACCCGGTCTGGTTCGGCATCATGCTGATCCTGCTGGTCGAGATGGCGCTGATCACGCCGCCCGTCGGCCTCAACCTCTTCGTCGTGCAGGCTGCGAGGCGCGCCGCGGGCACCCCGGGCGGGCTGGGCCAGGTGATGGTCGGCGCCGCGCCCTACGCGCTCACCATGCTGGTGATGGCGGGGCTGCTGCTGGCCTTCCCGGGGCTCGCGCTCTGGCTCCCCGCGCTCGGCCAACCCTGAGCCAACCCTGAGGAGATCCATGCTTGCCTTCGACACCCCCGAGGGACCGCTCGACTTCGCCCCGACCCGCGCCCTGGTCGCCGGCTGGACCGGCCGCGACCCGGCCAAGGTGGCGCATCATGTCGAGGAGCTGGCCGCCATCGGCGTCCCCCGCCCCTCGACCACGCCGCTCTACTACCGCGTCCCCGCCGCCACGCTGACGCAGGACGAAACCGTCGAGGTGCTGGGCGCGGCGGCAGGCGGCGAGGCCGAGCCGGTGATCCTGGACGATGGCGCGCGGCTGTGGCTGACGCTCGGCTCCGACCACACCGACCGCGGGCTCGAGGCCCATTCCGTCGCCCATTCCAAGGCGATAGCGCCCAAGATCCTCGCCCGCGCGGCCTGGCCGCTCGACGCCGTCGCCGACCGTCTCGACAGCCTGGTGCTGGAGGCCGAGGTGGCGGAGGACGGCTGGCGCGCCTACCAGTCCGGGCGCCTGGACGCCATGCTGCCGCTCGCCTCGCTGGTCGACCGAGCCCCCGGCGCGACAGACGGCCGCCCGGGGCGCGGCACCGTCCTTCTCTGCGGCACCATCCCGGCAATCGGCGGCGTCCGCCCCAATACCGGCTTCCGCGCCCGGCTCGCCGACCCGGCAACCGGGCAGGAGATCACGCTCGCCTACCGCGTCGCGATCCTGCCCGTCATCGCCTGAAGCGGCGTCAGGCCCGCCGGCGCAGCACCGCCGTGAGGCCGAGCGCACCCAGCAGCAGCAGCCCCGCGCCCGGCAGCGGCACAGCACCCTGCACCGACCCGCTCGAGGCGATATCGTCGAAGCCCACGCCCGGCGCGAAGAAGTCGCCATAGGCGCCCGAGAGCGAGAGCACGCCGTCCACCTTGATCGCGTCCGCATCCGCGCCGCCCGTCGGCACCAGCGCGAAGCTGATGCTGTCCGGGTCGCCCAGGCCGATGTTCGGCGTGAAGTCGGTGAAGATGCCGTCGATCTCGGTCGGCCCCGTGATCCCGAAGCTGCTCACCCCCGGCACGAGGTCGCCGAAAGCGTCGACCAGGGGCGCGCCGAAGAAGGTCGACCCGTCGCTCAGCGTGCCGTTGATCACGAAGGTACCGCTGACGTCGAAGAACACCTGGAACGATCCGTCCAGCGACAGCGCCTCCGCCTTGCCGCCCGAAAGCCCGACCGCCAGTGCCGCCGCCGCGATCAGTCCAGCCCGCTTGACCATGATCTTACCCTTCAGAAGCCTTTCACCCGCCAGTTTTCTAGCGTCCGGCGCCGGCTCAGGGAACCGCTATTGACGGTGCGTTAATGGGTTTCTGGCCGACTGTCCCGTCACGGGTCAGTCGGCCGGCAGGCCCGGTCAGGCGAAGGGATCGTCCGAGAAGCCGGTCAGGAAGATCAGGTCCTGGTCGGGGCTGGTGATGATCAGCCGGCTGCCGAAGATCGCCCGGTTCACCAGGATGTCTCCCTGGTCGATGCCCGAGAGCGTGTCGTCCGCGCCGAACCCGGTGACGAACATCACGTCGCGCCCGGCCGTGTCGGTGAACTCGATCGTGTCGGCGCCGCCGCGCAGCAGCAGGAAGTCGACCGCACCGCCGTTCGGCCGGAACGTCTCGCCCGCCTGGGTGCCGATCAGCCGGTCCGCGCCCGGCGTGCCGACGATATCCGCCGGCCCGCCCGCCGCGACGTCGATCGTGACCACCGCCGTATCCTCGCCGGTCGCCCCGTCGAGCAGGCGGTACTCGAAGCTGTCGACCCCCGAGAAACCGGCATCCGGCGTGTAGGTGAAGCCACCATCCGCCTCCAGCGAGACCGCCCCGTTCGACGGCCCCGAAACCGGCGTCGTATCGACCGAAAGCACGTCGCCGTCGATATCCGTATCGTTGGCCAGCACCCCCGGCCCCGCCACCGTCAGCGCCGTCCCGAACCCCGTCTGGAACGCATCGTCCACCGCCTCGGGGTCGTCGTTCACCGCGTTGACGGTGATGGTGACGGTCGCCGGCGTGCTCGTCCCGCCCTGGCCGTCGCTGACGGTGTAGGTGAAGCTGTCCGAGCCGTTGAAGTCGGCGTCGGGCGTGTAGTCGAACGAGCCGTCCGCGTTCAGCGTCAGCGTCCCGTCCGTGACATCCGTGCCCAGCACCGCCGTCAGCGCGTCGCCATCGACATCGCTGTCGTTGGCCAGCACGCCCAGCCCCGCCGCCACGCTCAG
>JBCBPG010000486.1:0-4055 GCA_039820865.1 Pseudomonadota bacterium | reverse complement strand
GGCGCGAGCCGGCGCGGCGGATCGCCTCCAGACGGGCGAGCCGGCGCGCCAGCGCCTCGGCCAGTTCGGCGCCGGAAGGCTCTTCGCCGGCCGCGGGTTCGGGCAGCAGCAGGCGTGACTTGAGGTAGGCGAGCCAGGCAGCCATCACGAGGTATTCGGCGGCGAGGTCGATGCGGTGGCGCCGGGCTTCGTTCACGAAGGCGAGGTACTGCTCGGCGAGGGCGAGGACCGAGATGCGGCGCAGGTCGACCTTCTGGCGCTGGGCAAGGTCGAGGAGCGCGTCCAGCGGGCCCTCATAGCCCTCGATCGACAGGATCAGCCGTTCGCGCGAGTCCTCGCCGGCAGGGTCGTCCCCTGCCCCCTGGACGGCTCCCGGCGCGGCTGCGCCACCGTTGTCTTCGAAATCGTCAGCCAACCCGTTCCGCCATCTCGCCCGTGATCGCCCGATACTGGCCGAGCGCGGCCTCGCGGTCAAAGGGCTGCGGCGCCGGGCGGGCGGCCCATGCCCGGCTGGCGCGGTCGAGGGCGGGGCCGGCGAGGGGCGGTACGACCCCGGCCAGCGCCCGCATCTCGGCCATGTCCCCGTTGCAGTGCAGGACGATGTCGCAGCCGGCCGCCAGCGACGCCTCGGCGCGCGCGGCGATGGGGCCGGCCAGCGCGCCCATCGAGATGTCGTCGGTCATCAGGAGACCGTCAAAGCCGATCTCCTCGCGGATCACGCGAATGACGGCAGGCGAGAGGGTCGAGCAGATGTCCGGGTCGATCGCCTCGAAGACCAGGTGGCCGGTCATGCCGAGCGCCTCTCCCGCCAGCGCGCGGAAGGGCGCGAAATCGGTCTCCAGCGCGGCGCGGGCGGCGGTGACGCGGGGCAGCGCGTCGTGGCTGTCGACATCGGTGCGGCCATGGCCCGGCAGATGCTTGATCACCGGCAGGACGCCGCCCTGCTTGAGCGCGCGGGCGATGACGGCGCCGATCCGGGCGACCTCGGCCGCGTCGCGGCCACCGGCGCGATTGCCGATGACCGGATGCGCGCCCGGCTGGGGGACGTCGAGGAGCGGCATGCAGTCGACGTCGATGCCGAGGGCGCCGAGCTCGTCGGCGATCAGGCGGAAGCGGAGCGCGATGGCGGCCTCGGCCTCGGCCGGGGGCAGCGCGGTGACGGTGTCGAGGAGGGGCGGCCAGTCGAGCCAGTGCGGGGAGCGCATCCGCGCGACGCGCCCACCCTCCTGGTCGATCAGGACGGGGACATGGGCGCCAGCGGCGGCGCGCGCCTCGGCCACCAGGCGGGCGAGGCGGTCGGGCGTGTCGACGTTGCGGGCGAAGAGGATGAGGCCCCAGGGCCGCGTCTCGGCCAGGTACGTGGCCTCGGCCGCCGTGAGGTCGGGCCCGGAGAGCCCGGTGATCAGCGCGCGGCGGGGAGCGTCGGAAGCGGTCTCGACAGCGGTCATGGCGGGCGGTCACCGTGGCATGGGGTGCCACGGGTCCGGGCCGTGGCGTTCCTCAGGCCGTGCCTGCTCGCGCCGCGCCCGTCAACCGTGTCGTCGATCGCGCGTCAGCCGCGGCTCTCGGTGTTGATCGCCAGCAGGCAGTCGTAGCCGCGGGCCTTGAGCGCCTGGCAGACGGTGCTGGCCTCCTGCGGGCCGCGGAAGGGGCCGACGCGCAGGCGATAGTAGACGATGCCGCCCGAGACGGTCTGCTGCACGGCGAGCGCGCGGTTGCCGAGGATGTCGTCGTTCTCGCCCTGCAGGCGCGCCCACTCGGCCTCGATCTTCTCACGCTCGGGGAAGGCGCCGAGCTGGATCTGGACCGACGAGGTCTCGGCCGCGCGGGTCAGGGCGGCGCGCTTCTCGGCCTCGGCATCGTCGGCGAGGGCGACGGCGAAGCGCTCCTCCAGGCCCACGGGGCGGGCGCGCACCAGCGGGCTGACGGGGGGCGCGTAGTCGCTGCCCTCGCCGCGGGGGGGCACCGGTGCGGCATTGTTGGTCAAGACACGTTCGGGGCGGCGGGTGTTAAGGAGGTCGGCCTCGGAGGTGATCAGGCGCTGGGCGCGCGGCACGTCCATCCCCTCGGGCGCGAGGAAGCCCTCGTCCAGCGTGAGCGCCGCGATCTGGGCGCCGGGATCGGGCGCGTTGATGCTGAACGGCTGGGCGGGGGCGTTGAGGCCGATCCGGCCGGACGTCAACGCGCCCTCGGGCATGGTGGCGGCGGCGGCGCTGCCGGGCGCGGGCGCGGCGGCGGCAAAGGCGTGGGCGGGCAGATCCTCGTCGGCCGGGCGGGAAGGGCCGGCGCCGAGGGCGGTGGTCGTGACGACGTCGGTGGCGGTGCCGGCATCATAGGCCGCGACCTGGGCATGGCGGACCTGTTCGCCGCCGGCCTCGGTCTCGGCCGGGCGCACCTTCACGGGGCCGGCAGCCGCGCGGATGACGGGGATCTCGCCGGTGTCGCGCGTGGTCAGCCCGAGGCCCCAATACGCGCCGCCCGCGATCAGCACGAGGGCCGCACCGGCGCCCACAAGGCGTCCAAGCCGCGAGACGATGCGCCGCCCGCTGGCGGCCTTGTCTGCAGCGAAACCCTCTTCCTCGTCATAGTATGCCGGCATTTAGCTTCCTCCCGCGGAGGCGCCCCGCATCAGCGGCCACGCCTCGGCGCCCGTCATTTCAGTTCGTCCAGAGGAGTCACACCAAGAATACCGAGACCGTTCCCAACAACCGTCGCTACGGCCCGCGTGAGCCAGAGCCTCGCCGCGGTCGCCTCTACATCGTCAGAGTTTACCACACGCATCGCAGGGTCGTCATGTCCCCTGTTCCAATATGTATGGAAATCTGCGGCAAGTTCGTGAAGAAAAAAGGCAACACGGTGGGGTTCGAGGCTTGCGGCCGCGTTTTCGATGGCACGAGGGAAGGCCGACAACTTCGCGAGCAGCGCGATTTCTGCTGGGTCGGTCAACCGGGAAGCGCAATTTACAAGCGATAGTTGCTCGATCGAGGCGAATCCCGCCTCGCGCGCGCGTGCTTCAACCGACACGGTCCTTGCGTGGGCATATTGCACGTACCACACGGGGTTGTCGCGGGACTGCTCGAGCGCTGCGCTGAAATCGAAGTCGAGCGTGGCATCATTACGGCGCATCAGCATGACGAAGCGCGTCACGTCCGGCCCCACCTCGTCCAGCACGTCACGCAGCGTCACGAATGTCCCGGCACGCTTCGACATCTTGAAGGGTGCGCCGTTCTTGAACAGGCGCACGAGCTGAATCAGGGGCGCCTTGAAGCCCACCCGATCCTCCGACATCGCCGCCACCGCAGCGGTCATGCGCTTGACATAGCCGCCATGGTCGGCGCCGAGGACGTCGATCAGGAGGTCGAAGCCGCGCTCGATCTTGTCGCGGTGATAGGCGATGTCGGGCGCGAAATAGGTCCAGGAGCCGTCGGCCTTGCGGATCGGCCGGTCGGTGTCGTCGCCCCAGGACGAGGAGCGGAAGAGCGTCTGGGGCCGCGGCTCCCAGTCCTCGATCTTCTTGCCCTTGGGCGGCTCGAGCACGCCCTCGTAGACGAGGTCGCGGGCCTGGAGCGCGCCCAGCGTCTCTTCGATCCGGCCCGTGCCGTAGAGCGAGCGTTCGGAGAAGAAGACGTCCATCTCGACGCCAAGCGCCCCCAGGTCGGCGCGGATCATGTCCATCATCGCCGCGATGGCCTCGTCGCGGAAGGCGGGCAGCCAGGCGTCCTCGGGCGTGTCCATGAAGGCGGTGCCATGGCGTTCGGCCAGCGCGCGGCCGATCTCGACCAGGTAGTCGCCGGGATAGAGCCCCTCGGGGATCGTCACGCTCTCGCCGTTGGCCTCGCGGTAGCGGAGATAGACCGAGCGGGCGAGCACATCGACCTGCGCGCCGCCGTCGTTGATGTAGTATTCCCGCGTAACCTCCCAGCCCGCAAAGGAAAGGAGCCGCGCCAGGGCGTCGCCGAAGACCGCGCCCCGGGTATGGCCCACATGCAGCGGCCCCGTGGGATTGGCCGAGACGAACTCGACATTCACCCGCCGGCCCGCGCCCGCGGTCGAGC
>JBCBPG010000485.1:0-4062 GCA_039820865.1 Pseudomonadota bacterium | reverse complement strand
CTTCGGTGTGTGACGCAAAGCGATCGATACAGGACTGGAGACCGACATGAACACCTCGTGGAAGATCGCGGCCGGCATCCCCGGCGGCCTGTTCGTCGTCATGGGCCTCATCTGGCTGCTCGCCCCCGGTTTCGTCTCAAGCCAGATGCGCATGGATATGCTCACCGGCGACGGGCTCAGCACGCAGATCGGCGACCTCGCGTCGTTCTTCCTGACGCTCGGCGCCTGCATCGCGATCGCGCTCGTCACCATGCGTCCGGTCTGGCTCTATCCGCCGGTCATGCTGCTGGGCTTCGCCGCGGCGGGGCGGCTGATCGCCTGGGGATTGCACGGCGCGGGGCTCGCGATCGACATGATCCTGTTCGAGATCGTCGTGGCGACCCTGCTCTTCGTCGTGGCCGGCAAAATGGCGACAGCGGGCGACTAGAGCGCTTGCCGACCTGACTGCGTCAGGTCTTGCGCTCCAGGGTGTTTCGTGTGCCGCATTTTCTTGTCGCCAGACTGAGTCAGTCTGGCTGGAAAATGCTCTGGGCCCCACCGCCCGGGCTGATCAGCCCAGGTGCGCGATGGCGGGTCAGCCCGGGTCGTGCACGAGGCGAAAGCCGATATGGGCCGTGCTGAAGTCGCCCTCCAGGCCCTCGCGGGCCGCGGCACGATAGCGTCGGCAATAGTCCTCGCTGCAGAGATACGACCCGCCCTTGATGGTGACCCGTGGCACGCCGGGCGCGAAGGGGCTGGTGGTCCATTCCCAGACGTTGCCGATCATGTCGTAGGCGCCGGTCAGGCCGGGCGCGAAGCAGCCGACAGGCGCCGTTCCGGCAAAGCCGTCGCGCCGCGTGTCGAGCACCGGGAAGACGCCCGTCCAGATGTTGGCGCGCAGCGCGCCGTCCTCGCCGCGCATGCCCGATAGCGGGTCGGCCGGGTCGAACAGGCCGAGGCTGGCGGCATATTCCCACTCCACTTCCGTCGGGATCCGCCCGCCCGCCCAGCGGGCATAGGCGCGCGCGTCGTTCAGGGTCACATGCACCACGGGGTGCAGGTCGCGGCCCTCCAGGTCGGAGCCTGCGCCCTCCGGCCTGCGCCACGTCGCCGACGGATCGAGCGACCACCAGGAGAGGAACACCTCGGGCGTGTCGCTGCCCTCGAACCGGGCCGAGCCACCGTTGCGCTCAGCCTCGGTCACGTAGCCGGTCGCCGCGACGAAGGCGGCGAACTGGCTGTTGGTGACCTCGTGCGCCTGCAGGCGGAAGGGCGAGACGAACACCTTCCGCGGCGGACCCTCGTGCGGATAGATGGCGGCTGCGCCCTGGATGAACCCGCCGCCGGGGATGTCGACGAACCCGCCGAGCATGTCCTGGTCGAGGGCGCAGACCGTGCCGCCCGGCGGTGCGGGCAGGACGGCGAAGGCGAGCGCTGCGAGGGCCGCCGTGCCGCCCGCGAGCAGTGTCACGGCCGCGATGGTCTTGGTCGACAGGCTGAACATCTCGCCGGTGAGCCCCTCATGCGTGGCTGGCGCGGCACGGCTTGCCGCCGCCGCCCCCGGGCAGTCTAGCAGTTCGCGGCCGCCCTGATCATGTCGGCCGCCTTCTCGGCGATCATGATCGTCGGCGCGTTCGTGTTGCCCGAGACCAGCCGCGGCATGATCGAGGCGTCCACGATGCGCAGGCCCTTGATGCCCCGGAGGCGCAACTGCGGGTCGACCACGGCGCCGTCGTCGCTGCCCATGCGGCAGGTGCCCACGGGGTGATAGGTCGTGTCGGCCCGCGAGCGGATATGGCCTTCCCAGTCGGCATCGGTCCTGGCGTTCTCCGTGCCGAAGAGTTCGCGGTGTCGATATTTCGCGAGCGGCTCGGCCATCATGATCTCCCGCGTCATGCGGGCCCCCTTGATCATCGTCTCGAGGTCTCGGGGATCGCTGAGATAGGCCGGATCGATGGCGGGCGCGGCGCCGGGATCGGCGCTCGCGAGCGTGACCTTGCCCCGGCTCTCGGGCCGCAGCTTGCACATGTGACAGCTGAACCCATAGCCGTAATGCAGGTTGCGGGCGTGGTCATCGACGATGACGATCGTGAAATGCAGGCCAACATCCGGGCGCGCCATGGCGGGGTCGGTCTTGGCGAACACCGCTGCCTCGGCGAAGCAGGTCGCCGCCATCGAGACGCCCGTCCGCCGCCAGCGCCAGAGATGCCAGGCCAGGTTGAGCACCCCGCCGGGGCTGAGCCCGGGGCAGTCGGTGTCGCGCGTCCGGAAGGACAGGGTGAAGTCCAGATGGTCCTGAAGGTTCTTGCCGACGCCGGGCAGGACGTGGCGCACGGCGATGCCGTGGGGCTTCAGGTCCTCGGGATCACCGATGCCGGATAGCTGGAGGATCTGCGGGGTCTTGAGCGCGCCCGCGGCGAGCAGGACCTCGCGCCCGGCCAGCGCGGTATGTTCGGCCCCCTTGTGACGATAGATGACGCCGATCGCACGCTTGCCCTGGAAGGTGAGCCCGGTGCACTCGGCCCGGGTGATCACCGTCAGGTTCGGGCGGTCCATCACCGGGAACAGATAGCCGGCCGCGGCCGAGCAGCGCTCGCCGTTGCGCGCGTCGTGGAACTGCGTCACCTGGAAATAGCCGAAGCCCTCGTTGTCGCCGTCGTTGAAGTCATCACATGGGCGATGCTGCATCTGCTTCGCCGCCTCGACGAAGGCGTGGCTCATGGGCCGCAACTCCTTCTGGTCCGAGACCTGCAGCGGCCCGTCGGCGCCGTGGAAGGCGTTGGCGCCGCGTTCGTTGTTCTCGGCGCGCCTGAAGTAGGGGAGCACGCTGTCCCAGTCCCAGCCGGGGCAGCCGTCCTCGGCCCAGCTGTCGTAGTCCTGGCGGTCGCCTCGGATGTACAGCATGGCGTTGATGGCGCTCGACCCGCCCAGCGTCTTGCCCCTCGGCTGGAAGCCACGGCGTCCGTTGAGGCCCGGCTGCGGCGTGGTCTCGAAGGCCCAGTTGTTGATCTTGAACGGCTTGCCCGGCGCCATGGCGTAGACGCCGAGGGGCAGGCGCACGAGGAGGCCATTGCCCCCGCCGCCGGCCTCGAGCAGGCAGACGGTGACCTTGGGATCCTCGCTGAGCCGGCTGGCGAGGACGGAACCGGCCGACCCGCCGCCCACGATGACGTAGTCATACTGCATCGGTCGTGGTCCTTCCGCGTCTTTGAGGGGTGCGAAGAATGGGCGGGCGGCTGCCATGGCGCGCTCGGCCGTCGCGCCATGTCACCGCGGCCGCGCTCAGTTGCGCAGCGGTTTGCCGGTCTCGATCAGATGCGCGATCCGCTCCCGGGTCTTCGGCTCCTGCAGGAGCGCCACGAAGGCGGTCTTCTCCAGCGCCATGACCTGCCGTTCGTCGCTGATCTCGATCGGGTCCGCGCCGCCGCCCGTCAGGATGTGGGCGAGCTTGCTGCCGACCACGACGTCATGGCGCGAGGCGAGGCCCATGCGCGCCATGCCCTCGACCATCTGCACCAGCAGCGCCTCGCCGCTCGGCCCGGGCAGGTGATAGCTGGCGGGCTCCGCCGGCGCGAAGTCCCCGACCATGGCGAGCGCGCGCGCCTTCGCATCGGCGAGCAGGCGATTGCGGTTCATGGTGATGCCGTCGCTGGAGCGCAGGAAGCCCAGTTCCCTGGCCTCCGCCGCCGAGGTCGACACCTTGGCGGTCGCGATGGTTTCGAAGGCCTTCATCGCCGCTGGCATCGGGCCCCGCGGCATGCCCCGCGCGGATCCGAGCCGTCGCACCATCTCGCTGCATCCGCCCCAGGCGGGCACCAGGCCCACGCCGGCCTCGACCAGGCCCATGTAGCATTCGGCATGGGCCTGCACCGCGTTGCAGTGGAGCGCGAACTCGCAGCCGCCGCCAAGCGCCATGCCCGCCACGCCGCCGACGACCGGGAAGGGCGCGTCGCGCATCCGGGTCAGCACGTCCTGGCCGTAGGCCACGATCTCGCCGATCACCTCCGGCTTGCCGAGCGCCGAGGCCATGCCGGGCAGGTTGGCGCCCACCGAGAAGTTGGGCCCGTCGCTGTAGAGCACGAG
>JBCBPG010000484.1:0-4078 GCA_039820865.1 Pseudomonadota bacterium | reverse complement strand
GCCGTGGTCGGAGAAGTCGGGCGCGACGCTATCCTGGGGGCGTTCGAGGGACGGCTCGCGCGGTTCAAGCACCCAAAGGACGTGGTGTATCTCGACGCGCTGCCGCGCAATGCCATGGGCAAGGTCGAGGTCGCACGTCTCCGCGAGATTGTCTCAGGCGCCTAGGGCATCACTCGACGAAGACGCGCGTGCGTGCGGTCAGGCCGGCGGCGTCGACGACGGAGATCGAGACATAGCCCGGCGCTTGCGCGGTCCACGCGACCTCGCGGTCGAACGCGCGGGTTGCGACCGGCCTGCCATTCACGAGCCATGTGAAGGGCGGTGCACCGCGGCGGATCTTGACCGCGAGATCCATCGGCCCGGAGGCAAGGCCCAGATCGACCCGTGCGCCGTTCGGCGGGAACACGATCTCGGGGCTCTGGCGCGCGTCCGGCACGCCGCGTGGTCCGTGCACATGGCGCAGCGGCCGTGGCAGTTCGGCATGGGCGACGGTCAGAACATCCGGCGGTGGCGGCGAAAGACGGTCAGGGCCGGGTTTCAGCCGCGACAGGGCCTCGAACAGGATCGGGGCCGCCGTCCTGATCCCGGTGATCCCGGGCACGGCAGCCGCATCGGCGCGCCCGACCCAGACCCCGATCACGTGCCGCCCGTCAAATCCGATCGCCCAGGCATCGCGATGGCCATAGGAGGTGCCCGTCTTGTAGGCGAGCTGGTGGTTCGAGGCGGTGACCGGCGCGGGCGCTCCGGCCAGGATATCGGCAACCTGCCAGGCAGCGCCGCGCGACAGGATGCGCCGCCCGGGCCGCACCGCCCCGTCGGGATCGGTGCGGAGCGCGACCGCCTCGCCACCGCGTGCCATTGCGGCATAGAGCGTCACGAGATCGTGCAGGCTCATGCCGATCCCGCCGAGCCCGATGGCAAGCCCCGGCGCGCGTCCCGGCGGCAGCACTCCCGGCGCCCGGGCGCGGCGCATCCGCGTCATCAGTTGCGCCGGGCCGATCGCATCCAGTAGCGTCACCGTTGGCACGTTCAGCGAGCGTTGCAACGCAGCCCGGACCGACAGGGTGCCATGGTAGCCCTCGTTGAAATTCGTCGGCGTGTAGGTACCGAACCGGGTCGGCCGGTCGTCGATCAGGCTTTCCGGATGCGCGATGCCGTTCTCGAACGCGATCCCATAGATCAGCGGCTTCAGGGTCGAACCGGGCGAGCGCACTGCGCGGGTCATATCGATCCAGCCACGCCGCCCGGTCTCGAACAACCCGGCCGAGCCGACGGAGGCCAGGATCTCGCCCGTGCGGTGATCGGCCACCAGTACCGCGGCGGAGAGTGCGCCGGGCAGCGCCGCCATCCGCTCGCGCACGAGCGCTTCCAAAGCGTGCTGAAGATCGCGGTCGAGGCTGAGATGATGAACGGTGCGCCCCGGCGCTTTCCGATGGGTCCGGTCCGCCAGGTGCGGTGCATGGATCGGAAAGCGCCGCCGGATGTCGGGGACAGGGTCGCGGCGGGCGGCGCGCGCATCGCCCGGCGCAAGCGCCCCGGCACCGACGGCACGCGCGAGCACCCGGTCGCGGGCCGCTGATGCCTGCGCGCGGGCCCGGTCCGGGCGGCGCGCCTCTGGCGCCTGAGGCAGAGCGACCAGCAACGCCGCTTCGGCCGGGGTCAGACGCCGCGGCTCCTTGCCGAACCACGCCAGGCTGGCCGCGCGCACCCCTTCGATGTTTCCGCCGAACGGGGCCAGCGTCAGGTAGAGCTGCAGAATCTCGTCCTTGGACAGCACGCGCTCCAGCGCCAGTGCCACCCGGATCTGGCGGATCTTGGCGCGGATCGACCCTGTCGGCTGTTCCACGAGCAAACGCGCCACCTGCATGGTCAGGGTGGACGCACCAGAGACGATCTCGCCGCTTGCCATGGCCTGACCTAGGGCGCGGCCCATCGCCGCCAGGTCGACACCGGGGTGGCTGTGAAACCGCTTGTCCTCATAGGCCATCAGCATGTCGAGATAGGTCCGGTCGACATCGGCCACCGCGACCGGCAAGCGCCAGCGCCCGTCGGCCACCTGATAGGCCCGCAGCAGGCGTCCCTCGCGGTCGAGCACCACCGTCGAGACCTCGGGCGAGAGCGCCGGCAAGTCGGTCGCGGCGACCCAACGGTCCAGCGCAAGCCAGCCGGTCAGGGCGACGAGCGCCGTAAGAAGCCCCACGCGCCCCGACCAGCGGCGTATCCGCGGCGACATCCAGCGGCGACGTCGCACCCTAGCGGGCCCCTGCAATCACATTGACCCGTCCGGTTCCGGTCCAGGCCCTGAGTTCCGGCCGGTACATATCCTCGACGATCGCTGCCGGGTGATGGAATGACCCGGGCGACACGGCCCGGACGATATAGGCCAGCCGGAAACTGCCCTTGCCGCCCCGATCCACCGCGGCCAGGAACCGGTCCGAGCGGAACTCGGCATTCGAGACCTCGTCCAGCGCGTCGAGCCAGCTCAGCGCATCGACGCTCCCGGCCTGGATCAGGTTCGGGTTGTCGATCTCGAAGCCTGCCGGGAGCGGATCATCGACCATCAGGCGTCCGGTCCGGTCGGTCTCGGGCGTCACGGTCAGCACGACCGCCAGCCGGTCGTTCTGAAGTACCTGCTGCGGCGAGACCTGCACGCCATCCAGGGTGTAATACGCCCGCTCGATCCGGTATCCGCGCCCACCCGCCGGTTCCGGCTCGGTCGGCACGCCATAGGTCGTCAGCACTGCAGATGTCGCGGCGCCCGAAACATTCTCGATGACGATCTCGCCATCGCCGATGGTCTGGTCGTCGACGATCCGCACCAGCGGGCCATCGCTGGGCTGCCCGTCAATCGTAAGCCCCTCCGCCTGGCGATCGACCAGCGCGCTTGTCGCCATGAGCATCCAGACCTTCTCCTGCGTCGAGGTCCAGCGCCGGTTCGCGGCCCGCTCGGCCACAGCCCGCGTCAGGTCCGCGGTATCGACCGCCGCCGACCCGGCCTCTGCTGCCAGCGCAAGCACGGCTGCACCGTCCCGAAGATACGAGCCGTAGTCGGGGCGCCAGCCGGTCTCCTCATCCGCCGGTACTTCGGTCATTTGCCCGGCGGCGAGACGGAACATGTCGTCGGCCCGGCGCTGTTCGCCATAGGAGGCCAGCGCGGCGCCCAGTTGCGCTTTGGCCATGGGCGTCGCCAGATCCTCGGCCTTGGCATCGGCGAAATAGCGCAGGTCCCCGATCGAGGCCATGCCCTCCCGTGCCAGCACCATCAGCGCATAGGCGATGTCCTCGCCGCCATTCTTGAAATCTCCGGCATAGCCCACCGCGCTCTGCAGGTTGGCCAGAGCTGACGCCATCGCCGGCTTCGGCACCGCATGGCCCACCGCGCGCGCGCGGCTGAGGAAGTCGGTCACATAGGCGTCGAGCCAGAGATCCCCGCGATCCGGGCGCCAGAGCCCGAAGGACCCGGCATTGGACTGGTTCTCGAGCACCTTGGCTATCGCCTCGGCGATCCGTTTGTCGACGTCGGCCTTCTTGGCCAGCCCGGCCGCTTCGGCAACCTGATCGAAGTAAAGCAGCGGCAGCGCGCGGGAGGTCAACTGCTCGGTGCAGCCATAGGGGTAGCGGTCGAGCGCGGTCAGCAGACCCGGAGCGTCCAATGCGGCAATCGCGCCAACGCCAAGGCTTGCCCGCCCGGTGCCCGGGGTCAGACCGGCAAAGGTATCGCGGTTGATCACAAGCCGCCCGCCCGCCGGCAAGGGGATCCGGTTCTGCCGCGAGATCTCGGGATCGTTGAGGCGCACCGGCAGGGTCAGGGTCTTGGTCAGGTCAACCCCGTCCGGCGTCGTCGTGGTGATCGTAAGGCGCGGGTCGCCGATTTCCGCCGCGGTCACGGGGACCGAGATCTGCTCTGGGCGTCCCGGCTGCACGTCAATGCTGTGCTGGTCTGCGCCCTCGGCAATGGAGATCCCGCCATCGCCCGTGATCCGCGTTGTCACCGCGCCTGCGCTGCCCTTGGCGTGCGCGATGTCAAGCAACACTCGCGTGCTGTCGCCGGGCGCCAGGAAGCGCGGCGTTGCGGCAG
>JBCBPG010000483.1:0-4089 GCA_039820865.1 Pseudomonadota bacterium | reverse complement strand
CGCCCACATCGCCGACGTCGACGCCCGCGTCCCAGTCGATCTCGTCGATGCGCGCGCAGCGTGAGCGATGGCGGTCGTCGGCCGCGCCCACCGGATGCATCCGGATCTCCTGCGCGTTGCAGACATGGTCCCTGAAGTGATCGCAGCGCGGGCCGAAGTTGCAGCCCGCCGGCCGCTCATGCGGCAGCGGCAGCTGTCCCGGGATCGCGACCAGCGGTCTCGAGTACTTGTCCGCCCCCGGCACCGGGATCGAGCGCAGCAGCCCCCGGGTATAGGGGTGGCGCATGCGGTTGAAGACGGTGTTGATGTCGCCCTCCTCGACCGCCTCGCCCGAATACATCACCGTGATGCGGTCGCAGGTCTCGAGGATCAGGCCGAGGTTGTGGCTGACGAAGATCATCGAGGTGCCCATCTCGCGGGCGAGCTCGCGGATAAGCTCGACGATGCCCGCCTCGACCGTCACGTCGAGCGCGGTGGTCGGCTCGTCCAGCAGCAGGAGCGACGGGCGCGAGAGCAGCGCCATGGCGATCACGATGCGCTGCTGCTGGCCGCCCGACAGCTGGTGCGGATAGGCGCCCATGATCCGCGCCGGGTCGGGCAGGCGGACGGCCGAAACCATCTCGGCGGCGCGCCTTGTCGCGTCGTCCTCCGAGATCCCCTCGTGGATCGTCAGCACCTCGGTCAGCTGGCGGCCGATCTTCATCGCCGGGTTCAGCGAGGCCATCGGTTCCTGGTAGACCATCGAGATCTGGGAGCCGCGGAGCGTGCGGAGTTCCTCGTCGCTCATCGAGGCCATGTCCTGGCCCTTGAACTTGATGCGCCCCGACTTGATGCGCCCGTTCTTGCCGAGATAGCGCATGATGCCGAGCGAGACGGTGGACTTGCCGCAGCCGGATTCACCGACCAGACCCATGGTCTCGCCTGGCAGGACGGTCATCGAGAAGTCCATCACCGCCGGGATCTCGCCCTTGCGCGTGTAGAACGAGATGTTGAGGTCTTCGATTTCGAGGATCGGCTCGGTCATCGCGTTCATCCTGTCGTGGGCCCGGGGTGACTGGCGGGGGCTTTTTTTGTCGTTGCTTCCGCACAGCGTCGTCCAGGCAGGCGACGACCGCAAGCCTATTGCGCCATCCAGGGCGGCGGGGTCGCGAAGCGGGCGCGGATGTCGGCCTCGATCCGGTCGATCAGCCGCGTGCCGTCGGTCTCCGCCGCGCCTGCCCTGCGGACCACGGCGCGCATGAGCTCGGCCTCGTCCGGCGCGAGGCCGACGTGACACTTGCGGTAGACGGCCGGGTAGAGCGCCTGCGCCCAGCCGCCGAGCGCCGGTGGCAGGGCCGCGTCATCCAGCGCCCCGTAGGCGCGGATGGTATTGAGCGCGGTGACGATCAGAAAGCTGTTCACCAGGCAGATCTGGCGCGCCTCGTCCGTCCCCTCGGGCAGATAGTCGAAGAACCCGTTCGGGTCGTCGCCCGTCGCCGCGGCATGGAGCTCGGAGAAGGCGAGGTCGCCCTCGAGGTCGTAGAAGGCCTCGACATCGGCGAAGTCCTGCGCCCCCGCCGGCGCGGCGAGCGCAAGGGCGAGCGGACCCGCCAGCGCTCCCGCGAAACGGCGCCCCCGGGTCACGACGTCTTCTTGCGCATCCGCATCGCCTCGATCGCCAGCACCACGCCGAGCGCGATGATCGAGAGGAAATGCGCGCGCTTCCAGAACACGGCCAGTTCGTTCGCCGTGTCCAGCATACCGGGGGGCACCGCGCCCTTGTTGGCGAAGGCGAACTTGGCCTGTTCGAAGGCCAGGAACTCGACCCCCAGATAGGCCAGCGCCATGCCGACGGAAAAGATCGCGAGCGCGATGGACATGTTCATGGAAGGCTCCTCTACGACCGGTTGTGGTGATCAACCGAGCCGGTAGCCGAGGATCTCGACCCAATTAAGGACAACCGCGCCGGTCGCGGCCAGCACCTCTCAGCCGTCGCGCCATGGCCGCATGCCCTGCGGCACACCCTGCGGCATACCCGGCGGCATGCGCTGCGGCAGCCCCTGGCGCTCGCGCTCGGCCAGCGCGCGCGTCACCTGCCGCCAGGCGCTCCGCCGCGCCATCTGGATGAAGGGCGTGGCCATGAACAGGGCGCCGAGCATGATGAAAAAGCCGGTGCCGACATGGGCGATGTAGGGGGTGAGCCGTTTGAGGCCGCGGCCCGACGGCTCGTCCCCGACAATGGTGCCCAGCCAGAGGGCGAAGTACACCGTCCCCAACCCGAGCGGAAGCAAGAACACGACGCCGAGGATCAGGCGGAACAGGCCCGGCGGTTTGCCGTCCTCGCGCACGGATTTCCAGACAGCGCCCGCCTTGGCGAGCCAGACCAGGATCGGCCCGGTCAGGCAGAAATACAGGATCGAGCCGGCCTGCACGATCGCCAGCGCGGCATGGGACTGGCCCGCGATCCGGCCGGGGCAGGGCGTCGGCGGGCCCCCCGGCCAGCAGCCGCTCGTCCGCCCGAGCATGTGCGAGAAGGCCTGGCTCACCCCGGCGATCCGCGCCAGCAGCGCATCGAGCTCGATCTGGCTGGTCTGGTGGGTCAGCGCGAAGACCGTCACCACACCGATGCCGAGCGGCACGCCGATGGCGACGTTAAAGAGCGTCTGGCCGCTCTCCATCGCGCTGCGCCCCGCGGGGATGATCGAGCCGAAGACCACCATGAAGACGACGGCGAAGACCACGCCCAGGTAGCCATAGAGGAGCACGGAGGCCGTGGCGAGCACGCCCGCCACCACGAGAACAACGATCGAAACCATGGCGTCCCGGTCCAATACCTGGCTGAAATCCCCGCGCCGCGAACCCCTCCGCGGCGCGCGCACTCTCGGCGAGGCAGCCGGCCGGGGCAAGCCTGCCTGGGCGCCAGAGCGGTTTCCGACCCAACGCAGATGCCAGGCTCTCGCCCCCTCCCGCGTCATCGTTGCCACGATCCCGTTACCGTTCGGCGAACGCTGCCGGGCGCGCGGGCGCAACGGGATGTTCATCCGCGTGGGCCTAAACTGACGCGGGCGGGCAGGGCGCCCATGCGCATGTCAGGTTGCAGGACGCTCTAGAGCGCTTGCCGACCTGACTGCGTCAGGTCTCGCGCTCCAGGTTGTTTTGTTTGCCGCATTTTCTTGTCGCCAGACTGATTCTGTCTGGCTGGAAAATGCTCTAGCCCGGCACCTCGATCCCGGCGAGGACCAGCGCACAGCCCAGCGCCACGATCTGCGTCCAGGGGTGGTAGGTGAGCGAGCGGGCGAGGAGGCGTGCGCGCTGGCGTGCCGAGGCGTCGCGGTCCTCGTCGACGACCCGGCGTACATGCGCGCGCACCAGCGCCCGCTCGGCCTCGGGCAGGAAGAGCCGCACCAGGTCGCCCGCCCAGCCCCGTCCCGGCTGCCCGGCCCGCGCCCGCGCCGCGCGCAGCCCCCAGACCACGAAGACGTGCTCCGCCAGCGCATAGACCAGCATCACGCCCACGATCACCATCGCCACCGAGGCCCCGCCCAGCGCCCCTATCCCCTCGGTCCCGCTCACCGCGCCAGTGCCGCCAACAGGATGAACGGTGCCGCGATGACCAGGATGCCGCTGACGCTACCGTCGACGGTCCCGCTGCCCCAGGACAGTCTCCCGCTTCCCGTGCCGGCGGTGGCGTAGAGGTCGCCATGGACGTCGCCGCGCGGTTCGATGCCCAGCCGGCGCATCAGGGCATCGGCCAGACCCCTCGCCAGCCGGCCGGCCACGATGGCGCCTGCCGTCAGGGCGCCGATCAGGACGAGCATCGCCATCAGTCCTTCAGGCTCTCCTCGCGCATCCCGTCGGCGAGGAGGTTGAGGCCGAGGACGAGGCTCATGAGCGCGACGGCGGGGAAGAGGGCGATGTGGGCGGTCTCGGCGAGCCTCACGAAGGGGCGGCCGTGGTTGATCATCGTGCCCCAGTCCGGGCTCTCGGGCTGCAGGCCGAGGCCGAAGAAGCCGAGCGTGCCGAGCAGGATCGTCGTGTAGCCGATGCGCAGGCAGAAATCGACGATCAGCGGCCCGCGCGCGTTCGGCAGGATCTCCCAGAGCATGATGT
>JBCBPG010000482.1:0-4095 GCA_039820865.1 Pseudomonadota bacterium | reverse complement strand
TGGACGAGGTGGTCAACAGCCGGCGCGGCACGGCCCGGCGATCGCGCATCGTGGACGAAGCGTTCCGCATGGCCGGCAAGACCGGCACCAGCCAGGTCCGCAACATCACCGCGGCCGAGCGCGCGCGTGGCGTCTTCCGCAACGAGGACCTGCCCTGGGAGCGGCGCGACCATGCGCTGTTCGTGGGCTATGCGCCCTACGAGGCGCCGCGCTATGCGGTGGCCGTGGTGGTCGAGCATGGCGGCGGCGGCTCAAAGGCCGCGGCGCCGGTGGCGCGCGACGTGCTGATGCGCGCGCATTACGGCGCGCAGGTGCCGCCCGAGGCCTATCCGCCCGGCCAGCGCCCCGCGCCGCCCGTGACCGTGCCCGAGCCCCGCCCCGGCGGGCGGCCCGAGGACTGGGAGCGCCGCGAGCCCGGCATCGGCTCGACCGAGGCGAGGATCCGCACGTGAGCGCCATCGCCCGGATGGGCTCGATCAGCCAGGCGGCCGAGCGCGAGCGCCTGGCCGCCCGCGACCGCCGCCTCGGCGTCCTGGCCAAGCTGGCGCGGCTGGACTGGGGGCTGGTGCTGGTGCTGGCCGCGATCGCGGCGATCGGCTTCCTGATGCTCTATTCCGTCGCGGGCGGGGCGGACCCTTATGCCAGCCGGCAGATGGTGCGCTTCATGGTCGGCATCGGGCTGATGCTGGTGATCGCGCTGATCGACATCCGCTTCTGGCGCTGGGCCTCGCCCTTTGCCTATGCGGTCGCGCTGGCGCTCCTGGTCGCGGTCGAGGTCGCGGGCGACACGCAGATGGGGGCCACGCGCTGGATCGAGCTGGGGCCGCTGCGCCTGCAGCCCTCCGAGCTGATGAAGGTCGGCCTCGTGATGGCGCTGGCGCGCTATTACGACTGGCTGGGCGAGGGCAAGGCGTCGCATCCGCTCTGGCTGATCCCGCCGGTCGCGATCATCCTGGTGCCGATGGCGCTGGTGCTGAAGCAGCCCGATCTCGGCACGGCGCTCCTGATCGGGCTGGGCGGCGCGGTGGTGATGTTCCTGGCGGGCGTGTCGCTCTGGTACTTCGTCGCCGTCGGCGCCGCGGGCGCGGGCGGGATCTGGGCGGTCATGGCGTCGCGCGGCACCGACTGGCAGGTGCTCAAGGACTACCAGTACCGCCGCATCGAGACCTTCCTCGACCCCGAGCGCGATCCGCTGGGCGCGGGCTACCACATCACCCAGTCCAAGATCGCCATGGGCTCGGGCGGGCTCGAGGGGCGCGGCTTCATGCAGGGCACCCAGTCGCGGCTGAACTTCCTGCCCGAGAAGCACACCGATTTCGTCTTCACCACCCTGTCGGAGGAGTTCGGCTTCATCGGCTCGGTCTCGCTGCTCGCGCTCTACATGATCGTCGCCGCGCTCTGCATCGTGGCGATGCTGCGCAATGCCGACCGGTTCGGGGCGCTGCTGACGGGGGGCCTCGGCGCGGCGTTCTTCTTCTTCTGGGCGGTCAATATCGCGATGGTCACCGGCCTCGTCCCCGTGGTCGGCGTGCCGCTGCCGCTGGTCAGCTATGGCGGCTCGGCCATGCTGGTCCTGATGATCGCCTTCGGCCTCATCCAGTCCGCCCACGTCCACCGACGCTAGGGCCCTGCCCGGCCCGCCCACGACCGACGCCAGGGCCCTGCCCGCCCAGTTCAGTCTATCGTCCCAACGCTGAAAATTCGGCGAACGCATCAAGGGCTTGTCGAGCAACGCTGCCGGTCGGTGGCAGGGGACGGTTAAGCGAATCGGGTCTATCGTGACGTGGGAGGGAGCGGGCGATCGGTGCTGCGTCAAGGCGGCGCCCGAGGCTGGTCTGAGTGTACCGTCCCCCAGCTGTACCGTCCCCTCGCTGTACCGTTCCCTCGCGCGCTGGCGACGAACCGGGGCGCCGGCGTCGTTGAGCCGGACGGGGCGGGGCGGGGGCGCTGCGGGGCATCGACAGCGGCGGGGCTGTCGGCCTAGACCGCCCGGGGCGCCAGCCGAGGGCGCCAGCCTGCCGGAGCCCTGCCCATGCCTGCCGATCGTGCCTCGCCTGCGCCCGTGGTCCTGTTTGCCGGCGATCCGGAGGACCGCGACGTCTACCGCGACACCATCTCGCGGGCGGCGGAGGCGGCGGGCCAGGCGATCCACCTGGTGATGGCGCCCGAGGACGTGGAGCCCGACGCGGTCGACTACCTGGTGCTGGCGCCGAGCGGGCCGGTGAAGGACTTCGCGCCCTTCACGGGGCTGAAGGCGATCCTGAACCTCTGGGCGGGTGTCGAGCAGGCGCTGGCCCTGCCGCTGCCCGAGGGCGTGCCGCTGGTGCGCATGGTCGAGGTGGGGCTGACGGAGGGCATGCTCGACTATGTCACCGGCCACGTGATGCGCCACCATCTGGACGTCGACCGCTGGATCGCCACCGTGCCGCCCGTGCCCTGGGCCAGGGGGGCGCCGCCGCTGGCGCGCGACCGGCGGGTGACGGTGCTGGGTCTGGGCGCGCTCGGCACCGCCTGCGCGCGGCGGCTGGTGGCGAACGGCTTTGCGGTGACCGGCTGGGCGCGGCGGGCGCGCGAGATCGAGGGCGTGCGCTGCCTGGCGGGTGTCGAGGGTCTTGGCCCGGCGCTGGATGGCGCCGAGATCCTGGTGCTGCTGCTGCCGCAGACGCCGGCGACGCGGCATGTCCTCGATGCCGGGGCGCTCGGGCGGCTGGCGCCGGGGGCGGCGGTGATCAATGCCGGGCGCGGGCCGCTGATCGACGACGACGCGCTTCTTGCCGCGCTCGACCGCGGACAGGTGGGCCATGCGACGCTCGATGTCTTCGATGTCGAGCCGCTGCCCGAGGACCATCCCTATTGGCGCCATCCTCGTGTCACGGTCACCCCGCACATCGCCTCGGTGACGCGGCCGGCGACGGCGTCGGTGTCGCTGATCGCCCAGATCCGCCGGGGCGAGGCAGGCGAGCCGTTCAAGCACGTTGTGCACCGCGGCGACGGCTACTAGCTTCACGGGTCAGCGTGGCGCACAGCGGTGCCCGGTGCCCGAGGGGGGCTGACGGGCGGCTGGCGGAGGCCGGCGAGGGGCGGGACCGGGACGGGCGATGGACGACAAGGTCGAGACCGGCGGCAAGGCCCGTGACAAGGGTCGCGGCGGCAAGGGCGAGGGTGGCGCCCCGCGGCGGCGGCGCGGCCGGGTCAGCATGTTCCAGCGCCTGCGGGTGAACTTCTTCGCCGGCATCGTCGTGGTGGCGCCCGTCGTCGTCACGATCTGGCTGATCTGGAACACCATCGCCTTCGTCGACAGCCAGGTGATGCCGCTGGTGCCCTCGGCCTATGACCCGCGGATCTATTTCGGGGCCGACATTCCCGGCTACGGCGTGCTGGTGTTCCTCGTCTTCACGATCACGGTCGGCTATTTCGGACGCAAGGTGTTCGGCCGGCAGATGATCCTGATGGCCGAGGGGATCGTCGGGCGCACGCCGATCATCCGGTCGATCTACAACGCGCTCAAGCAGCTGGTGGAGACGGCGCTCACCAACTCCAAGTCCTCGTTCCAGCAGGCCTGTCTGATCGAGTATCCGCGCCGGGGCATCTGGGCGATCGCCTTCATCTCGACCGATGCCAAGGGCGAGGTGGTGGATGCGACGGGGGCGCGGGAGATGGTCTCGGTCTTTCTGCCGACGACGCCGAACCCGACCTCGGGCTTCCTGCTCTTCGTGCCGCGCGACGACGTGGTGCCGCTGGAGATGACGATCGAGGACGCGGCGAAGATGGTGATCTCGGCCGGCCTCGTGGTGCCGCCGACACCGGCCGAGCGGCTGGCGGCCTCGGAGGAGGTCGCCGCCCGGCGCAAGGCCTTTGCCGACGCCGTCGCGCCCATCGACCACGACCGCAAGGGCTAGAGCATTTTCCAGCCAGACTGACTCAGTCTGGCGACAAGAATATGCGGCAAGCGCTCCAGGCGGAATCGCGGCTGGTCGCCGCGATGAGACTTGCGGGGTCACCTGCGGAGAGGCCGCGCGGGGAGGTGCAGGCGGCGTGGGCCGCGGCGTCGGGCCCGGGGCGCCGTGTTGGGCGTCGTCAGGGGATGAGGAAGGC
>JBCBPG010000481.1:0-4110 GCA_039820865.1 Pseudomonadota bacterium | reverse complement strand
GCAGCAGAACCGCGCGGCGCTCGAGCAGGTCCGCGCGCCGCGCGTCGAGGACAAGGTGATCGACGTGATCCTCGGCCGCGCCGCGGTCACCGAGTTTGCCGTGTCCAAGGAGGCGCTGCAGGAGGAACTGGACGCGCTCGACGCCGATTGAGGTGCGCGCCGATCCGACGCAGCCGCGCCCGCCCGTTCCGGTCCGGCCATTGTCGTTTCGGAAAGCCTTGTCGGGCAGCTTGTCGGGGCCCCGGGCGGTGATTAGGACTCGGTGGGACAACAGACCGGCCGAGGGGGCCGGGAGAGGGCAGGATGATGCGCGATCCCTTCGAGACCTATGCGAATACCCTGGTGCCGATCGTGGTCGAACAGACCTCGCGGGGCGAGCGGTCCTATGACATCTACTCGCGGCTGTTGCGCGAGCGGATCATGTTCGTCTCCGGCCCGATCAACGACGCGGTCGCGACGCTGATGGTCGCGCAGCTCCTCTTTCTCGAGGCGGAGAACCCGAAGAAAGAGATCTCGATGTACATCAACAGCCCAGGCGGCGTGGTGACATCGGGGCTCTCGATCTACGACACGATGCAGTACATCCGTCCGGCGGTCTCGACGCTCTGCGTCGGGCAGGCGGCGTCGATGGGGTCGCTGCTGCTCTGCGCGGGCGAGAAGGACATGCGGTTCTCGCTGCCGAACAGCCGGATCATGGTGCACCAGCCCTCGGGCGGCGCGCAGGGCCAGGCGTCGGACATCGAGATCCAGGCGCGCGAGGTGCTCAGCCTCAAGCGGCGCCTGAACGAGATCTATGTCCACCACACCGGCCAGACCTACGACACGGTCGAGTCGGCGCTGGACCGCGACCGGTTCATGACGCCGGAGCAGGCCAAGGAATGGGGCCTGATCGACGACATCGTGGCCAAGCGCCCGGTGACCGAGGAAAGCTGAGGCCCGACGGCGCGCGGGAGAGCCGGCGCGGTGCGGTGATAAAGGGGCCGGAAGGCCCCGGATGCGGGCAAAGCCCGGGCGGGCCGTGCGTCGGGCTGCCGCGCTCGCGAGAGCGTGGCAGCCGCGCCGATATCGCGGTGGAGCGACACTCGGGCGCGGCTTGCGGGCCGTTGGGCATTGACGGGCACGGCCCTTCCCTGCCAGCGTTTCGGGGTCAAGGGTGAAGGGAGCAGGGCGGCGATCGCGTCGCCGGAGTGACGACATGACCAAATCCAGTGGGTCTGACAGCAAGAACACGCTCTACTGCTCGTTCTGCGGCAAGAGCCAGCACGAGGTGCGCAAGCTGATCGCGGGACCGACCGTGTTCATCTGCGACGAGTGCGTCGAGCTCTGCATGGACATCATCCGCGAGGAGACGAAGTCCAACCTTGTCAAATCCTCCGACGGCGTGCCGACGCCCAAGGAGATCTGCCAGGTGCTCGACGACTACGTCATCGGCCAGGAGATCGCCAAGAAGGTGCTCTCGGTCGCCGTGCACAATCACTACAAGCGCCTCGGCCACGCCTCGAAGTCCAGTGATGTCGAGCTCTCGAAATCGAACATCCTGCTGATCGGCCCGACCGGCTGCGGCAAGACGCTGCTGGCGCAGACGCTGGCGCGTATCCTGGATGTGCCCTTCACGATGGCCGATGCGACCACGCTGACCGAGGCCGGTTACGTGGGCGAGGATGTCGAGAACATCATCCTCAAGCTGCTCCAGTCGGCCGAATACAATGTCGAGCGCGCCCAGCGCGGCATCGTCTACATCGACGAGGTCGACAAGATCAGCCGCAAGTCGGACAATCCCTCGATCACCCGTGACGTCTCGGGCGAGGGCGTGCAGCAGGCGCTGCTCAAGATCATGGAGGGCACGGTCGCCTCCGTGCCCCCCCAGGGCGGGCGCAAGCACCCCCAGCAGGAGTTCCTGCAGGTCGACACGACCAACATCCTCTTCATCTGCGGCGGCGCCTTCGCGGGGCTCGACCAGATCATCGCCAAGCGCGGCAAGGGCAGCGCGATGGGCTTCGGCGCCGATGTGCGCGCCGAGGAGGACCAGCGCATCGGCGATGTCCTCGCCAAGCTCGAGCCCGAGGACCTGCTGAAATTCGGCCTGATCCCGGAATTCGTCGGTCGTCTGCCCGTGGTCGCCACGCTTCGCGATCTGGACGAGGACGCGCTGGTCACGATCCTCACCAAGCCGAAGAACGCGGTGGTCAAACAGTATCAGCGGCTCTTCGAGATGGAGGACGTGCGCCTCACCTTCACCGAGGAGGCGCTCTCGGCCGTCGCCAAGAAGGCGATCGAGCGCAAGACCGGCGCGCGTGGCCTCCGCTCGATCCTCGAGAACGTGCTGCTTGAGACGATGTTCGACCTGCCCGGCCTCAAGGGTGTCGAGGAGGTCGTGGTCAACGACGACGTCATCGGCGGCACCGCCAAGCCCCTCTACATCTACGCCGAGAAGCAGGGCGCCAGCGCCAGTTGAGCCCCTCCGGCACACAGACCGACGGTGCCGCGTGCCGCGGCGCCGTCGGTCTGTGTGCCGGCGGCGAGCCTGCTGGCCGTCGCGGCGGAGGTGCCGTGACGCGCGATGCCCGCTGCCGGCGGCGCAGACGCGTCTCCCACGTCTGCCACGCCCGCAGATCGAAGCGTTTCTCTGACGCGCCTTG
Source organism: Pseudomonadota bacterium (assembly GCA_039820865.1). Lineage (GTDB taxonomy): Bacteria > Pseudomonadota > Alphaproteobacteria > Rhodobacterales > Rhodobacteraceae > Thermohalobaculum. The sequence continues at coordinate 1,471 of JBCBPG010000481.1, read as the reverse complement.
CGCTGCTTGAAATGGCCTCCGCGGGGATACAGTTTGATGACAAGCAAAGAGGCGTCGCCGCCCATGCGGGGCGCCGCAGATGAGGCATTCCATGACAGACGAGACCGAAACGACCGGGCCTGAGGGCGGGACGTTCCCGGTGCTGCCGCTGCGCGATATCGTGGTTTTCCCCCACATGATCGTGCCGCTCTTCGTGGGCCGAGAGAAATCAGTCCGCGCCCTCGAGCAGGTGATGAAGGACGACCGCCAGATCCTGCTCGCCAGCCAGAAGGACGCGGCCGAAGACGACCCGGGCGAGGACGACATCTACACCATCGGCTCGCTCGCCCGCGTGCTGCAGCTGCTGAAACTGCCCGACGGCACCGTCAAGGTGCTGGTCGAGGGGCGCTCGCGCGCGCGCATCGACGGCTTCGTGATGGCCGACCCCTACTTCGAGGCGGCCGCCACGGTGCTGGAGGATCGCGAGGACGACGGCGCGACGCTCGAAGCGCTGGCGCGCCAGCTCGTCAAGCAGTTCGAGCGCTATGTGAAGCTCAACAAGAACGTCCCCGAGGAGGCGCTCGCCAATATCGGCGAGATCGACGATGCCGCCAAGCTCGCCGACACGGTCGCCGGCCATCTCGGCGTCAAGCTCTCCGACCGCCAGGCGCTGCTCGAGGAGCCGGGCGTGGGCGCGCGACTGGAGAAGATCATCGCGCTCATCCAGGGCGAGGTCTCGGTCCTGCAGGTCGAGAAGAAGATCAAGAGCCGCGTCAAGTCGCAGATGGAGAAGACGCAGCGCGAGTATTACCTCAACGAGCAGATGAAGGCGATCCAGAAGGAGCTCGGCGAGGGTGAGGACGGCCGCGACGAGGCCGCCGAATACGAGCAGAAGATCGAGGAGACCAAGCTCTCGAAGGAGGCGCGCGAAAAGGCGCATGCCGAGCTCAAGAAGCTGCGCCAGATGTCGCCGATGTCGGCCGAGTCGACCGTCGTGCGCAACTACCTCGACTGGATGCTCTCGATCCCCTGGGGCACCAAGAGTCGGGTCAAGAAGGACCTCAACCGCGCGCAGGAGACGCTGGATACCGACCACTACGGCCTGGACAAGGTCAAGGAGCGGATCGTCGAATACCTCGCCGTCCAGCAGCGCTCGAAGAAGCTGAAGGGCCCGATCCTCTGCCTCGTCGGCCCGCCGGGTGTCGGCAAGACCTCGCTCGGCAAGTCGGTGGCCAAGGCGACGGGGCGCGAGTTCATCCGCATCTCGCTCGGCGGCGTGCGCGACGAGGCCGAGATCAGGGGCCACCGGCGCACCTATATCGGCTCGATGCCCGGCAAGATCATCCAGGCGATGAAGAAGGCCAAAACTACGAACCCGCTCATCCTGCTCGACGAGATCGACAAGATGGGCCAGGACTTCCGTGGCGACCCGGGTTCGGCGATGCTGGAAGTGCTGGATCCCGAGCAGAACTCGACCTTCAGAGAACATTTC
>JBCBPG010000480.1:0-4112 GCA_039820865.1 Pseudomonadota bacterium | reverse complement strand
GCGGCGATCTGATCGCCGCGATCACGGGCTGTCCCGAGGGCACGGTGAAGACGCGGCTGTTCCATGCGCGGGCTCGCCTGCGGACCCTGCTGTCGGGAGAGGGCGCATGATGGAGGTCAAGGCCGGGAACACGGGGGGCGAGCCCTGCACCGAGGTGCAGCTCATGCTGCCCTGGTATGTGAACGAGACGCTGGAGGCGGGCGACCGCGCCATGGTCGAGCGTCATCTCGAGACCTGCGCGGCCTGCGCCGCCGAGCTGCGGATCGAGCGTCGGCTGGCGACGGCCGTGGCCGAGGAGACCGAGGAGGACATCGACGAGCGCGCCGGCTGGTCGGCGGTGATGGCACGCCTCGAGGCGGACGGGGCCGACGGGGCCGACGGGGCGGACGGGGCGGACGGGGTCCCGCCGCCCGAGGCCGGGCACGATGCCCCCCGCGCCGGGGTGGCGGCCGGGGCGACGGTGGTCCCGCTGCCGGCCCGCGACACGGCGCGGGGCGGGTCGCCCGGGCGCGGTGGCAGCCGCGACGCCCGGCATGGCACCCGGGGCGGCGTCGTGGCCTTGGCCCGCCGCGCCGGCTGGCCGGCGGTGGCGGCGATCGCAGCGGCGCTGGCGATCAGCGCCTGGCTGCCCGGCGTCGGGCCGCAGGGCGCAGGTCCGCAGGGCGCGGGCGACGGGGCGTCGGGCGGCGGCGCCTTCGTCACCGTCACCACGCCCGGCGCGATCGAGGGGCCGGCGCTGCGCGTCATGGTGGCCGAGGGGATCGGCGCCGAGACGGTGATCGCCCGCGCTGCCGCCCATGGCCTGGCCGTGGCCGAAGGACCCTCGCCCGGCGGCGTCTACACCCTGACCGGTCCCGGGCCGGAGGCGCTGGAGGCCGCGGCCGACGCCTTCGCCGACGATGCAGCCTTCCGTTTCGTCACGATCCGGCAGGTGCCCTGATGCGCGGCGCCCGGGTTATCGTCCTCGCCCTCGTGGGGCTGGTGCTGGGGGCCTGCGCGACGGGCCAGACCCAGCCCGCCGGGGCGCCGCCTCCCGCCCCGCCCGCCATACCGCCCGCCGTCACGCCCCTGGCCGTCACGCCCCTGGCCCCCTCCAAGGCGCAGGGCCAGGCCGTGCCCTGGCGGCTGATCAGCGCGCGCGAGGCCGCCGACATGCGCCACCTGATCGTCACGGTCCAGGGCACGCGGGGCGAGGCGGCGGTGCGCCGGGCGGCCGAACTGGCCGAGGATCTCGGCCGCGCGCACGGGCTCGAGCTGGTGGCCGAGTGGCCGCTCGGCTCGATCGACGTGCACTGCCTGGTCTTCCGCGTTGCCGATCCCGGCCGGCGGGCCACCGTCCTGGCGGCGCTGGCGCGCGATCCCCGGGTGCGCACGGCCCAGCCGATGCAGAGCTTCCGGACCTTCGCGCGCACAACCGGCGGCAACCTCGAGGCGCTGCAGTCAAGCCTCTCGGCCATGGACGTGCCGGCAGCGCATCGCGTGGCGACCGGGCGCGATGTGCGCGTCGCGATCATCGACACCGGCCTGGACACCGCGCATCCCGAACTGGTCGGCCGGCTCGAGCCCGTGCGCGACCTCGTCGGCACCGAGGGCGCCGCGCCGGCCGAGCATCACGGCACGGCGCTGGCCGGCGTGATCGGGGCCGAGGCGGCCAGCGGGCAGGGCGTCACCGGCGTCGCCCCGGACGCCATGCTGGTCGGCCTGCGCGCCTGCTGGGAGGATCGGCCGGGCGCGCAGGGGCGCTGCTCCAGCTTCTCGCTCGCCCGCGCGCTCAACCTCGCCATCGTCCAGCAGGTCGACGTCATCAACCTGAGCCTCGCGGGCCCGCCCGACCCGCTGCTTGAGGAACTGGTCCAGGCGGCGATCGCGGCGGATATCGTGGTGGTCGCGGCCTGGCCCTCGGGCAGCGACCGCGCCTTTCCGGGCCATGTCGAAGGCGTCCTGCCCGTGGGCACCGCCGAAGACCCCGCACCCGGGCCGCCGCTGGTGGCGCCCGCGATCGACGTGCTGACCACGGCGCCGGGTGGCGGGTTCGACTTCGTCTCCGGCCGCTCGGTCGCGACCGCCCATGTGACGGGGCTGGTCGCGCTGCTGCGCGAAGTGCGCCCCGGGCTGTCGCCGGCCGATGTCCGCTCGGCCGTGCTCGGCCGTGCCGTCGATCGCCGGGCCGATGCCTGCGGCGCGCTGCTGGCGGTGCTCGACAGCGGCTCTCCCGCCACCTGCCGGCCCTGACGCCTCGCGCCACCGCCCGCCGGCGGAGGCCTTGCCTAGCGCGGGGCGAGCGCGCAGGTTGCCCCGACGGTGTCGCGCCACCGCGCGGCAGCCTCGTGTGGGAGGGCAGGGCGTGAAGGACCACGACGAGACGGGCGAGCCCGACCGGACAGCGTCCGACACCGATCCCGCCGCCGAGGCGGGGACCGCGGCCGGGGGCGACGACGCGCCGACCGAGCGCAAGGGCGAGCTTGCCAGCCTCCGCCGCATCACGCTGGGCGCCATCGCCGTCGTCGTGGTGATCTTCGTCTACTCGGTCATCGCCGACCGGATGACGCCCTTCGCGGCCGATGCGCGCGCGCAGGCCTTCGTGCTCCGCGTCGCGACCGAGCTCAGCGGCCGGGTCGAGGCGGTGGGCGTCTCGGACAACACCGTCGTCGAGGCCGGGGCCGAGCTCTTCCGCATCGACCCCACGCCTTTCGAGATCGCCGTCGACCAGGCGCGCGCGCGCCTCGACCAGGCGGGGCAGAACGTCAACGCCTCGACCTCGTCGATCGAGGTGGCCGAGGCCAAGGTGGCCGAGGCGCGCGCCCAGGAGGCCAATGTCCGCGCCCAGTCGGCCCGCGTGCTGGAGCTGGTTGCGCGCGGCGTCTATGCCAAGGCGCGCGAGGACGACGCCAATGCCGCCATCGACGAGGCCCGCGCCTCGGTCGTCAGCGCCGAGGCCGACCTCGCCCGCGCGCGCGAGGAGCTGGGCCCCCAGGGCCAGGACAATCCGCAGATCCTCGACGCGCTGGCCGCGCTCCGCGCCGCCCGCTACGACCTCTCGCGCTCGCGGGTCACGGCGCCCTCGCGCGGGGTCGTGACCAACCTGCAGCTCGCCGCCGGCCAGACGGTCAGCGCCGGCCAGCCCGCGATGACCTTCATCTCCGACCAGGACGTCTGGCTGCTCGCCTCGATGCGCGAGAACAGCCTGGGCGTGCTGGAGGCGGGGCAGGAGGCCGAGGTCGTCTTCGACGTGCTGCCGGGCCAGGTGTTCCGCGCGAGCGTCAGCTCCATCGGCTGGGGCATCGCCAACGACCCGGTCGACCCGGCCACGGGCCTGCCCAAGGACACCAGCGCCACCGGCTGGCTGACCGACCCGCAGCGCTACCCCGTGATCCTGCGCTTTGACGAGGGCCGCCCGCCGCGGGGCGCGCGCTATGGCTCGCGCGCCGCCGTGATCGTCTATGCCGAGCCCAACATGGTGATGGACGCCATCGCCTGGGCGCGGATCCGGCTGATCGCGCTCCTCACCTATGTCTCCTGAGGAGCTGGCGCGGCGGAACGCGGCGCTCCGGCTCGCCTTCGGGATCGTCATCGGCCTGCTGATCGAGACGGCGCGCGGCGCGATTCTGCCGACGCTGGGCGCGATCATCGCGCTGCAGCTGCTGGCGACGCTGCCGCGCCCGCCGGGGGCCAAGCTGATGGTGATGCTGACGGTCGTCTCGGCCGGGGCCTCGGCGGCGGCGTACCTCGTGGCGATCCTGACGGTCGGCAACCCGATCTTCTACACGATAGGCGTCGGGCTCCTCTATTTCTGGGGGTTCTTCCTGGCGTTCAGCCCAAAGCTGGCGCCCGTGGGGGTGATGGTCATCACGATGACGGTCGTCATCACGGGGCTCGCCAACACCTCGACGGGCCTGGCGCTCGGCATCATGGTCTCGCTGTTGCAGTCGGTGGTGGTGGGCTTCGTGGTGGTGATCCTGGCCCATGCCGTCCTGCCCTCGCCGGTGGCGGAGGGGGCCAAGCCGGCGGCGGGGCCGCAGGACCGCCGTCTGGACCAGCTCTCGCCGCTAACGCGGGCGGGGGTGGCGACGGCGGTGATCCTGCCCGCGCATCTCTACCTCTTCGCCCAGGGC
>JBCBPG010000479.1:0-4114 GCA_039820865.1 Pseudomonadota bacterium | reverse complement strand
CGCAGCCCGCGCGTGCCTCGTCCGGCAGCGCGTCGAGGTCGAGGCCGGCGATCCAGCCGGCCAGCGTGGCGGAGACGGTGGGCTGGGCGTCCATGGGCAGTCCTCGGGGGTGTCAGCCGCGGAAGGCGGCGAGGCCGGTCATGTCGGGGTGATGGACCAGGCTCTCGATCCATACCTTGAGCGCCCCGGCCCGCGCGGCGTCCCAGCCGCCATGGGCACAGTTGGCGCGGAACTTGGCGTGGATCTCGGCCGCGCTCAGCGGTTCGTGTCGGCCGCCGCGCATATGCGGCTGGTCGAGCGCGATCAGCCGGCCGTCGTCGAGCTCGACGCGGATATGGCCGGAGTAGTTGCGGGGGTATTCGTTCGCCGGGTCGATCACGTAGGCGATCTTGCGGGCAAGGCCGAGGACCCGGGGATCGTTGGCCCTGGCGTCGGTGAACTGCGCCAGCCCCGCGTCGCCGTCGAAGAAGCCGACCGCCATGCAGAAGGGCATCGAGAACTTGGCGGCATAGCCGGTGCCGGGGGCGTGCTTGGCGGCCAGCGGCTCCCAGAGCCGGTGCACCAGCCCCTCGCCCGTCGGGCAGGTGATGCGGGTGATGCGGTCGGGATCGACGCCCTGGCGCGCCAGCCGGATCATGCAGTCGATATAGGGGTGGATCATCGTCCCGCAGGCATAGGGCTTGAAGACGATCTTCTCGGCATACCAGTCGCGGCCGAGCCCCTCGGTGACGTGGGAGAAATCGGGCGTCGCGGTGGGGGCGAAGGCGTGGAAGAAGCCGTGCGGGCCGTCCAGCACCGTGCGGGGCGCGAGGAAGTCGCCGCGCGCCAGCGCCGCCGCCCGGACGCCCGACTGCGCGGCCCAGCCGGGATGCAGCCGCTTGGTCCAGGCGCCGTCGGTCAGGTATTCGATGATGCCCGAGGCGAAGCTGCCGGCCAGCCCGAAGGCACGGGTCAGCTGCGCCGCGCTCAGCCCCATGGCCACGCCCGCCGCCGCCGCCGCGCCCAGTGCGCCGACGACGCCGACGGGGTGAAAGCCCGCGCGGTGCATGTGCCCGGGCGCGACATGGTTCAGCCGGCAGACGGTCTCGAGCCCCGCGACCACGCCCAGGAAGGCCCGTCGGCCCGACATGCCGTGCCGCTCGGCCGCCGCCAGCGCCGCCGGGATCGTCATGGCGCCCACGCGGATCGGCGCACCCTCGAGCGTGTCGTCGAAATCCTCGCCGTGGATGCCGAGACCGTTGAGCGTGGCCGCCCCCGCCGCGTCGTAGCCGCGGGCATGGCCGATCGCGCTGCAGGGCCCGTCGGCATCCCAGGTCCCGGCGACCGCGCGGGCATAGTCCGTCCGCGCGGCCGTCACGCAGAGCCCGGCGGCGTCGAGCAGGTCGAGGGTCGCGACCCGCGCCATCTCGGCCGGCACGGCGCCCGGTGTCAGGTCCGCCAGCCACGCCGACAGCGCCTGAGAGGCCGTGAGATCCCCGATGGCGTGGGCCGCCTCGCCGGTCATGCGCTGTCGTCCGTGCCGCTGCCGGCGCCGGTGGCGCCGCCGCTCCCGTCCGGGCCGGCATCGCCTTCGGGGCGCGAGAGGACGACGCGGCGCTTGCCCTGCTGGACATGCGCAAAGCCGGCCTCGAAGGCGGCGCCCGGATCGCGCTCGTCCAGCGCGTCGACGATCGCGCGATGCTCGACATTCGAGCGGGCGAAGCCGCCGCCATGCACCAGCCCGCGCGCCCGGTAGAGATGCAGCCGGCCCACCATCCGCCGATAGGTCTCGCCCAGCGTCGCGTTGCCGGCGCCGTCGACGATACTCTCGTGGAACGCGATGTTGAGCGGGTAGTAGGCGTCGAGATCGCGCCTCGCGCCGGCGCGGTCCATCTTCTCCAGCAGCACGCGGAGCTCGGCCGAGAGCGCGCTGTCGATGCGCTCGGCCAACAGCCGGCAGGCGGTGCCGAAGAGCCCGGCGCGCACGTCGTAGATCTCGACCGCGTCGTGGCGGGTGATGCGCTGCACGAAGACGCCGCGGTTGGGGATCATCTCGACCAGCCCGCGTGCCGCGAGCGCCTGCAGCGCCTCGCGCACCGGGCCGCGACTGACGCCGAAGCGCTCGGCCAGCGCCTTCTCGTTCAGCCGCTCGCCGGGTGTGAGCGCGCCCGACAGGATGATCCGCTCGATCTCCTCGCGCAGCACGAGGCTGAGCGAGGCCGTCTTGAGGACGGGCAGCGCGTCGATCGAGGTCATGCGGTCGTCGGCCATGGCCGGACGGTCGGGGATCAAGTGCAGATTGTCAACGATCTGCACTTCGTGCGACGACGGGCCATGGCCGACGGCAGGGCGGGGAGAACAGGCAATGGCGCAGAGGACAGCGGGCGGCAAGCTGGAAGGCCGCGTCGCCCTGGTCACGGGGGCCTCGCGGCGCATCGGCCGGGCGACGGTGCTGGGCCTGGCCGAGGCGGGTGCCGATGTCGTGGTCCATGCCCGTTCGAGCCGTGATGAGATCGAGGCGGTGGCCGAGGAGGCGCGCGCGCGCGGCGCCCGCGCCGTCACGGTGCTGGGCGATGTCGCCGACGAGGCGGCGGTGGAGGCGATCTTCGCTACGGTCGAGGCCGAGTACGGCCGGCTCGACATCCTGGTGAACAACGCCGCGATCCGGGGCCAGGCGCCGTTCGTCGAGATGAGCTACGACCAGTGGCGCGCGACGCTGGCGGTCATCCTCGACGGCGCCTTCCTGTGCTCGCGCGCGGCACTGCGGCTGATGGTGCGCGAGCGCTATGGCACCATCGTCAACCTCGGCGGCATGACCGCCCATACCGGCGCCATCGCGCGCGCCCAGGTCTCGACCGCCAAGGCGGGGCTGGTGGGGCTGACCAAGGCGCTGGCGATGGAGTTCGCCGACCGCGGCATCACGGTGAACTGCGTCGCGCCCGGCAAGATCGGCGGACCCAGGGCGGCGAGCGCCGGGGTGGCGCCCAAGGTCCCGGGCCAGACGATCCCGCTCGGCCGCGAGGGCACGGTCGAGGAGGCCGCCTTCGCCATCGTCAACCTCTGCATGCCCGAGGCCCGGTTCACGACCGGCCAGACCCTGCACGTGAGCGGCGGTCTCTACCTGCCCTGACCGGCGGCGGCGGTGTCTCGGGGCTCGCCCCCTCCCGCGTCATGCTTGGCAGGAAGTGGTGAGTTTTTCCCGAACGCTGCACCGTGGCGAAGGGCAACGGGCCGGTCGCGGTTAGCTGCCGCTTCAGCGATTCGAGGTCACGATCACGTGGGAGGGGGCGAGCCCCGGTCTTTCGACACGTTATCCGCGGACTGGCACCCGACCGGGGCGACGGGAGAAGCGGGCGCCTCAGGGCATCAGCAGCGGTCGGAGGGTGCGCAGGTCGTCCAGTGCGCCGGGGTCGAGCACGGTCTCGATCAGGCGCGCGGCCCTGTCGGGGCCGAGGACGGGCTCGATCAGCGCGCGGGCCTTCTCGGCCACCTGGGCGGTCGTCATGGGGTTGGCAGGGGTGCCGAGCACGGCGCGGGTGTGGTGGCGGAGCGTCCGGCCGTCGGTGGTCTCGATGGTCACGATCGCCTGGCGCGGCGGGCGCGCGGCGGTGAGCGCGGCGCTGGGCTCGGCGACGATCCGGGCACGGAGCGCCCGGACCGCTCCGTCGGTCATGCGGTCGTGGTCGTGGGCCGCCGCAAAGCTGAGGCCTCCGTCGAGGAGCGTCACGGCCAGCAGGTATTGCAGGCAGACATCCGGCATCGCCGCGTTGTCGACGATCTGGATGCGGTCGTCGGGCATGGTCGCGGTCAGGCGGGCGACGTCGTCGGGGCCGATGCCATGCGTCTCCATCAGGATGCCGAGCGCCTCGATCGCCGCCTGCACGGGCATGCCGGTGCAGTACTTCTTGATGCTGGCCTGCATGATCTCGAAGCGGGTGCCGAGGCCGTCGGTCAGCGCCCCGGGCCGCGGGTCCCGGGCGAAGGCGGAGAGGTAGGAGACGGGGCCGGTCAGCGTGCCCGTCACCCCGGTCCAGCCCGCCTGGACCAGCATCGCCGCCGTCACGCCGTTGCGCGCACTCATGCCGGCGAAATCGTAGGCCTTCTCGACATGGTCGTGGTCGAGGCGCCAGTAGGG
>JBCBPG010000478.1:0-4116 GCA_039820865.1 Pseudomonadota bacterium | reverse complement strand
GTCCCCAGCCCAGTCCCCAGCCCAGTCCCCAGCCCCGCCTCGCTCATGACCCGGCAGTCTCGGCCCGGGCCCTCGCGGTCTTGCGCGTCGCGATCACGTCCCGCGTGGCCGAGCCGACGACGAACAGCGCCGCGGCGATCAGCAGGCCGAGCGCGATGGGATCGTCGATGAAGACGCTGTGGTCGCCGCCCGTCAGCTCCAGCGCCCGGCGGTAGTTGGCCTCGATCAGGTAGCCGAGCACCAGCCCAAGCACCATCGGCAGGAAGGGAAAGCCCAGCAGCCGCATGACGTAGCCCACCGCCCCGCAGGCCAGCACGACATAGAGGTCGAAGACCGTGTGATTGATCGAGTAGATGCCCGAGAAGACCAGCGCCAGGATGCAGGCCATCAGGTACGGCTTCGGCCGGTTCACCAGCCAGATCGCCGGCGTCAGCATCAGCATGCCGATGAAGAACAGCGACAGGTTCGCCACCAGCATGCCGCCGAAGAGGCCGTAGACGAATTCGGGCTCGCGCTGGAACAGGAGCGGCCCCGGCTGCAGCCCGTGGATCAGCAGGCCGCCGAGCAGGATCGCCGTCGAGTTCGAGCCCGGAATGCCGAAGGACAGCACCGGCACCAGCGCGGTGTTGGCGACGGCGTTGTTGGCGGTCTCGGGGGCGGCGATGCCCTCCGGCTCGCCCTTGCCGAAGTTCTCGGCATTGGGCGACCAGCGCCGGGCCTCGTTATAGGACATGAAGGCCGCGATCGAGCCGCCCGCGCCCGGCATCACGCCCTCGAAGATGCCGATGCCGCCGCCGATCCCCTGCGAGCGCCACAACTTGCGCCAGCTGCGAAAGGTCGGCAGGCGGATGCGGGTCTGGACGGTCTCGCGCCGCTCGCCCTCGGGCTTGCCTGCCTGGAGCATGAGCTCGGACACGGCGAAGAGGCCGACCATCACCAGGATGAAGGGGATGCCCGACAGGAGCTCCGCCTGGCCGAAGGTGAAGCGGCCGACGCCAGACAGCGGATCGGTGCCGACCGAGGCGATCATCAGGCCGACGATCCCGGCCATCAGCCCCTTGACCAGGCTGCCGCCCGAGAGCGAGGCGATGACCGAGAGCCCGAGCACGCCCAGCGCGAAATAGGCCGGGAAGCTGAAGGCCAGCGCCACGCTCGCCAGCGGCTCGGTGAAGATCACGAGGAACAGGTAGCCGAGCATCCCGCCCGTGACGCCCGAGACCAGGCTGATCCCCAGCGCCTCGCCGCCGCGGCCCATCTGGTGCATCGCATAGCCATCGACCGCGGTGGCGGCGGCGGCATTGGTGCCGGGTGTGCGGATCAGGATAGCGGGGATCGAGCCGCCGTACTCGGCCCCCACATAGGTCGAGGCCAGCAGCACGATCGCCGGGATCGGCGGCATGTCGTAGGTGAAGGGCAGCAGAAGCGCCATCGTGATCGAGGGCGAGATACCGGGCAGCGCACCGCCAACGATGCCCCAGGCCACGCCCAGCAACGCCGCGAAGACCGCGGGGCCGGTCGTCATCACTTCCCAGGCAATCGCGATACCTTCCATGGGACCTTTCCGTGGAGCGCGGCTGGCGGCCCTAGAGGCCGACGGCCTCGAGGATGCCCGAGGGCAGCGGGATGCCGAGGAGATGGACGAAGATCAGCTTGAAGCTGGCCGCCAGCGCGAAGGCCGTCGCCGGCAGCCGCCAGTCGCGCCTGGCGCCGATATAGGCCGCCAGCACGATCAGCAGCAGCGTGATGCTGATGAGATAGCCCAGCGTCTCGAGCACCAGCAGGTAGCCGACGCCGATCGCGATCACGCCTGCGGCGCGCAGATGCCGCCGCCGGGCCTCCGCCCGCTCCTCGGGATCGGGCTGCGGCACGGGCCCGGTCGCGCCGGCCCTCGCGGCGATGATCTCGACCGAGATCGCGCGCACGATCAGCAGGACCGCGAGCGCGGCCAGCACATAGGCCAGCGCCTTGGGCATGGCGGCGGCGTTGACCTCGCCGTCGAGCGGGCTGATCGGGATGCCGTCGGCGCCGAGCCAGTAGAGCGCGGCGCCCGCGAGCATCACGAGCCCGATCCAGACATCGCGCGGGATATGGCTGGGCATGGCTGATCCCCGAAGCGCCCCGGCACCCGCGGTCGCGCGGGCGCCCAAGATCATCGGGCGCCCGCTCTGCGCGGGCGCCGGAAACGCTCAGTCCTTGGTGATGCCGTACTTGGTGAAGAAGGCCTTCTGCTCCTCGGCGAAGGCCGCGAGGAAGGCGTCGTACTCCGCCGCCGGGATCACGGTCGGCACCAGGCTCTGCGCCTCGTACCAGGCCTTGAACGCCGGATCGGCAAGGACCTTCTCGATACCCGCCAGCATCATCGCCTTGACGTCGTTCGGCAGGCCCTTGGGCCCGGCGATGCCGCGGAACTTGTTGATGACCAGGTCGTAGCCCTGCTCCTGCGCGGTCGGCACGTCCGGGAAGGTGTCGAGGCGCGCCTCGGTATAGGTGGTGATGATCCGCACCTCGCCGGCCTCGAGCTGGGCCGTGAGCTCCTGGATCTCGCCGATGCCGACGCTGACGGTGCCGTTCAGGACCGAGATCAGCAGCTCGCCGCCGCCGTCATGGGTGATGATGGGCGAGTCGGTGCCCGTCTCGGCCTTGAACTGCTCCATCACCTGGCGGTCGAGCGAGCCCGGCGTGGTGACGCCGAAGCGCACGCTCTTGGGATCGGCCTTGGACGCCTCGACCAGGTCGGTGAGGCTCTGGAACGGGCTGTCGGCGGCGACATAGACGATCTGCGGGTCGAGGAAGACGTTCACGACGCCCTCGAGAGCGGTCCAGTCGCTCTCCAGCTCGACCAGCAGCGAGGTGTTGATGAAGGTGGGCGTCGTTCCGTAGTAGATCGAGCCATCGGCCGGCGAGCTCGCGAGCTTGGCCATCGCCTTGGCGCCCGAGCCGCCGCGCACGTTCTCGACGACGAAGCTCACGCCCATGGCGGGGCCGAGGAACTTCACCATCTCGCGCAGGAAGACGTCGGTGCCGCCGCCGGAGCGCGAATGCGTGACCAGCGTCACGGTGTCGTGCGGATAGTCCGCCGCGGCGGCCGCGCCGCCCCAGATCGTCGCCGCCGCCGCGACGGCTGCCGTCAGCTTTCCGAACCTGCGGAACATGGGTGTCCTCCCTTTTGACCTGTCGCGCACCGGTTGGCCCGACGTCGCTTGGCGCGTGACACGGTGCAGCCCGCCCCCTTAATTGTCAATTGCAGACAATTCTCGAGCCACCGACAGGACAGCGCGATGACCGATACCCCTACCGCCGAGGTCGCGGCCTACATCGCCGGGGCGCTGGCCGCCCCCCTGCCCGAGGCGGTCGCCGAGAAGACGGCGGCGCATGTGCTCGACACGCTGGCGGCGATCCTCTCGGGCGGGCCGCTGGCCGCGGGCCGGGCGGGGGCGGCGATGGTCGAACGCTTCGCCGGGCCGGCCGAGGCGCTGGCGATCGTGCCCGGCGCCGTCACCGGCGCGCCGACCGCGGCGCTCGCCAACGCCATGGCCGCCCATGCCGACGAGACCGATGACAGCCATGCCGAGGGCCGCTTCCACCCCGGCTGCGCCATCCTGCCTGCCGCGCTGGCGATGGCCGAGCGCGAGGGGCGCAGCGGCGCCGACCTCCTCCGCGCCGTCGCCCTCGGCTATGACATCGGCGCCCGGGCGGTCATGGCGCTCGGCGTCACAAGCCCGAAGACCGCGCGCTTTTCGACCCACAGCATCGGGGGCAATTTCGGCGCCACGGCCGCGGCGGCGGCGCTGGCGGGGCTGGATGCGCGCCAGGCCGAATGGGCGCTCTCCTACGCCGTGCAGCAGGCCGGCGGCGTGCCCTACTGGCGCCTCGACCACGACCATGTCGAGAAGGCCTACGATTTCGCCGGCATGAGCGCGCGCAACGGCGTGACCGCCGCGATGCTGGTCCAGGCGGGCTGGACCGGGGTGACGGGCACGCTGACCGGCCCTGTCTCCTACCTCTCCGCCTTCGGCCAGGACCCGCGACCCGGGGCGCTGACCGACGGCCTCGGCACCCGCTTCGAGATCATGCAGGCCAGCATCAAGAAGTACTGCACCGGCATGCCCGTGCAGG
>JBCBPG010000477.1:0-4116 GCA_039820865.1 Pseudomonadota bacterium | reverse complement strand
TCCGCGGGCGCGGTCGAGGCCGTGGCGGCGGCGGGCGGCAGCCTGACCGTGACGAAGAAGGCCGAGGCGCCGGCCGAGGCCCCCGCCGAGGGCTGAGCGCGCGCCCCTCTGGCAGAGGGGCACCGGCGTGCATAGCTCGCGTGGGAGGCGCGCCCACGCCATGGCTTGCATGCGCGCCACCGACAGCTAATGCTCTGCGCCGGCAGCGGCCCCCCGGGATCGCTGCCGGCCGTTTCGCGAGAGAGGCAGGGAACGCATGGCTTCAGCCGCCGAACAGATGGCGCAGAACATGAGCTGGAGCGCCTTTTCCAAGGCGACCGAGCTTCAGCAGCGCATCCTCTTCGCCATCTCGCTGCTCATCGTCTACCGCGTCGGCACCTTCATCCCGATGCCGGGCATCGACACGGTGCAGCTCGCCGCCTTCATGGAGCAGACCCAGGGCGGCATCATCGGCGTCTTCAACATGTTCGCGGGCGGCGCCGTCGGGCGCATGGCGATCTTCGCGCTCGGGATCATGCCCTACATCTCGGCCTCGATCATCATGCAGCTCCTCACCTCGATGGTGCCGGAGCTGGAGAAGCTGAAGAAAGAGGGCGAGAGCGGGCGCAAGAAGATCAACCAGTACACCCGCTACGGCACTGTCGCGCTGGCGACCGTGCAGGCCTATGGCATCGCCGTGGGGCTCGAGGGGCAGGGGCTGGCGATCGATCCGGGCTGGTTCTTCCGCGCCTCGGCCGTCATCACGCTGGTCGGCGGCACGATGTTCCTGATGTGGCTGGGCGAGCAGATCACCGCACGCGGCATCGGCAACGGCATCTCGCTGATCATCTTCGTCGGCATCGTGGCCGAGCTGCCGGGCGCGCTGGCGCAGTTCTTCGAGCTTGGCCGGACCGGCCAGCTGGGCGCGATCGCGATCATCGGCATCCTGATGCTGGTCGTCGGCGTGATCTACTGCGTCGTCTATATCGAGCGGGCGCAGCGCCGGATCCTGATCCAGTACCCGCGCCAGCAGCAGGGCCAGCGGATGCGCGAGGCGCAGTCCTCGCACCTGCCGCTCAAGCTCAACACCGCGGGCGTCATCCCGCCGATCTTCGCCTCGTCGCTGCTGCTGCTGCCGACAACGATCGCCAGTTTCGGGGCGCAGGACGGCGATGCGGGGGTCCTGGGCCAGATGGCGGCGCTGCTCGGCCATGGCCAGCCGCTCTTCCTGGTGCTGTTCGCGACGCTGATCGTCTTCTTCGTGTTCTTCTACACCGCCGTCGTCTTCAATCCTGAGGACGTGGCGGACAACCTCAAGAAGCAGGGTGGCCATATCCCCGGCTATCGTCCCGGCAAGCGCACGGCGGAGTACCTGGACTACGTGCTCACCCGCCTCAGCGTGATCGGCGCGATCTACCTGGTGATCGTCTGTCTGCTGCCCGAGCTGCTGATCGCCGAGCTCGCGGTGCCCTTCTACTTTGGCGGGACTAGCCTTCTGATCGTGGTCAGTGTCACCATGGACACCATCACGCAGGTGCAGAGCCACATGCTGGCGCACCAGTACCAGGGGCTGATCGAGAAATCGAAGATCCGCGGGAAAAAGCGGACCTGAGGAAGCCGGGCGCGCCCGGCGTCTGACATGGGAGAGACGCGCCGATGAACATCATCCTTCTCGGGCCGCCGGGGGCGGGCAAGGGCACGCAGGCCCGCCGCCTGGTCGAGACCTTCGGCATGGTGCAGCTCTCGACCGGCGACATGCTGCGCGCCGCGGTCAAGGAGGGTTCCGAGGTCGGCAAGCAGGCCAAGGCGGTGATGGAGGCCGGCGGCCTCGTCAGCGACGAGATCGTCACCGGCTGCGTCTCGAACCGTCTGGATGCTCCCGACGTGGCCAGCGGCGTGATCTTCGACGGCTATCCGCGCACCAGCGCGCAGGCCGAGGCACTGGATGACCTGCTCGCCTCCAAGGACATGAAGCTGGACGTCGCGATCTCGATGGAGGTGGACGACGAGCCGCTCGTCGAGCGCATCTCGGGGCGCTACACCTGCGCCGCCTGCGGCGAGGGGTACCACGACAGTTTCAAGCAGCCCGCCAAGGCTGGCGTCTGCGACAACTGCGGTGCGACCGAGTTCAAGCGCCGCGCCGACGACAACGCGGAGACGGTGCGCGAGCGGCTCAAGGCCTACCACGCCGACACTGCACCGCTGATCGACTACTACCGCGCCGCCGGCAAGCTGGAGACGGTGGACGGCATGGGCGGCATGGACGAGGTCTTCGCGGCGATCAAGCGGATCCTCGACCGGGCCGGGGCCGAGGCGGCCACGGCCGGCTGACCGCCCCATCGGGATGCGACCCTTGTCGCGCCCGTCCAGCGGTCCCGCAAGACGCCTTGCATTGCCGGTCGGATTAAGGCTTGACAGGGGTTGACCCTTCCCGGCCGAGGGGTATATTCGCGCGCCTCAGCGACAGGAAAACCGGGTGCGTGAACCTTCGCGCAGCAGGGCCTGCCGGGATCACGGCAGGCCCTCGGTGCATTCGGCGCAGGGGCCGACCGGCGCGCCGGGCGGCGCCCGGTCGGGGCGAGACAGACGGTTACGGACAAGCGCTCCGGGCGGGAGCGGCAGGGCAGACGGAGCTAGCACATTGGCCCGCATCGCAGGCATCAACATTCCGACGAACAAGCGCATCCACGTGGCGCTGACCTACATCCATGGCATCGGCAACACGACGGCGAAGCAGATCTGCGAGGCGACCAACGTCTCGACCGATCGGCGCGTCAACGAGCTGTCGGACAGCGAGATCATGGCGATCCGCGAGCACATCGACGCCAACGTGCAGGTCGAGGGTGACCTGCGCCGCGAGGTGGCGGTGGGCATCAAGCGGCTGATGGACCTCGGCTGCTATCGCGGCCTGCGTCATCGTCGCGGCCTGCCGGTCCGCGGCCAGCGCACGCACACCAACGCTCGCACCCGCAAGGGCCCCGCCAAGCCGATCGCCGGCAAGAAGAAGTAAGGAGGCCCGCGATGGCTCGTGAGAAGCGCGCAGCGCCGAAGCGCAAGGAGCGCAAGAACATCACGTCGGGCGTGGCCCACGTGAATTCGTCGTTCAACAACACGATGATCTCGATCACCGATGCCCAGGGCAACGCGATCTCCTGGTCGTCGGCCGGCATGATGGGCTTCAAGGGGTCGCGCAAGTCGACGCCCTATGCCGCCCAGGTCGCCGCCGAGGATGCCGGGCGCAAGGCCCAGGACCACGGCGTGCGCACGCTGGAGGTCATGGTGCAGGGCCCCGGCTCGGGCCGCGAGAGCGCGCTGCGCGCCCTCCAGGCCGCCGGCTTCACCATCACCGCGATCCGCGACGTCACGCCGATCGCGCATAACGGCTGCCGTCCGCCCAAGCGCCGGCGCGTCTGACGCGCCGCGCGGGCGCGTCCCCCGGAACGCGGGGGGCGGCACCCGTGCACTTTTTGTCGGCGGAGCGGCCCGCTCGCGTGAGCGGGCCCTCCGTGTTCCTCGGGGGCGGACCGCGACTGGATCGGCGGCCCGCGGGCATGGAGGAGACACCCGTGATCCACAAGAACTGGCAGGACCTTATCAAGCCGACCGGGCTCAACTTCTCGGCCGGCCATGACGAGCATCGAATCGCCACCGCGGTGGCCGAGCCGCTGGAGCGCGGCTTCGGGCTGACGCTCGGCAATGCGCTGCGCCGCGTGCTGCTCTCCTCGCTCCAGGGCGCGGCGGTCACCGCCGTGCAGATCGACGGCGTGCTGCACGAGTTCTCGTCCGTCGCCGGCGTGCGCGAGGACGTGACCGATATCGTGCTGAACCTGAAGGGTCTCGCGGTGAAGATGGAGGGCGAGGGGCCGAAGCGCCTCCAGCTCTCCGCCACCGGTCCGGGCCCCGTCACCGCGAGCGACATCGCGCCGGTCGCCGGCGTCGAGATCATCAACCGCGAGCACGTGATCTGCCACCTCGACGAGGGCGCGGCGGTGCACATGGAGATCACCGTCGACACCGGCAAGGGCTATGTCGCGGCCGACCGCAACCGGCCCGAGGACGCGCCGATCGGCCTGATCCCGGTCGATGCGATCTACTCGCCCGTGCGCCGTGCGAGCTACAAGGTCGACCCGACCCGCG
>JBCBPG010000476.1:0-4124 GCA_039820865.1 Pseudomonadota bacterium | reverse complement strand
CCATGCGGGCGAGCGCGCGGGTGCGCGCGACCACGACCTCCATGACCGTGTCGCGATGGGTCCACTCGTAGCGGGGGTGGAGCGCCGAGAGCTTGACCGAGATGCCGGGCGAGGAGCGGACATCGCCCTTGGCCGCCGCCGCGATGGCGCGGATCGCGTCGGCATAGGCGGCGTGGTAGCGCCGGGCATCGGCCTCGGTCCGCGCGGCCTCGCCCAGCATGTCGTAGGAATAGGTGTAGCCGGTGGCCTCGAGGCTCCGCGCCTTGCGGATCCCGTCGCCGATCGTCTCGCCGAGGACGAACTGCGCGCCGAGGATGCGCATCGCCTGCGCCACGCAGGTCCGCACGATAGGCTCGCCCATGCGCCGGATCATGCCGCGGAGCGTGCGCGCGGGCCGCGACGGGTCGTCGTCCAGCACCCGGCCCGTCAGCATCAGCGCCCAGGTCGAGGCATTGACCAGCGGGCTCGAGGAATGGCCGAGATGCGCGCTCCATTCCGAGGGGGCGATCTTGTCCTGGATCAGCTCGTCGATGGTCTCGGCATCGGGGACGCGCAGCAGCGCCTCGGCGAGGCACATGAGGCCCACGCCCTCCTCCGTCGAGAGGCCGTATTCGGCGAGGAAGGCCTCCATCATCGTGGGAGAGGTCTCCTCGCGCACCTGCGCGACCATGCGCGCGCCATGGGCCGTGACCTGGGCGCGGTCGTCGGGTGTGAGGGCGATGCGACCCTTGAGGGCGCGGACGATCTCGCCCTCGCCCAGCGCATAGGTCGCGCGGATCGCCTGGCGGGTCGGGTCGGCATGGAGGGCGGTTGGCGTCACGGTCGGGCTCTCGCAGTCTCCCGGCAGCGCCGGGCATGGGGGGCAGCGCCTGTCGCCGCGACCATGGCGGCGGTGGCGGTGGGGGACAAGCGGTTCAGGGGTGGTGGCGGCGGGCGACGTAGAAGCCGTAGCTGACGACATCGGCATGGGCGCGCTGGATGGCGATCTCCTGGCGCGTCTCCTCGGCCACGGCCTCGGCGGCGGACGAGCCGGGATGACGGGCGAGGAAGGCGGGCAGGGCGGCCTCGAGCGGATCGTGATAGGCGGCCCAGGCCTCGGCGCCGAGGGGGAAGAAGCCGAGCGGCGCGTAGCCTGCCGCCTCGAGCGCCGCGATCCGCGCCGAGACGGGGCCGATGCCGGGATAGCCCGCCTGCCAGAACGCCTCGACCCCGGCCGGCCGCGTGGCGGTCAGCCAGGAGAGTTCCGAGACCGCGAGCACGCCGCCGGGCTTCAGCAGCGGGCGCCAGGCGGCCAGCCCCGCCTCGAAGCCCATGTTGTAGATCGCCCCCTCCGAGACGATGGCGTCGAGCGAGCCGGGCGCGATCGGCAGCGCCTCCATCGGCGCCTCGAGCGTGGTGACGCGGTCGGCCAGCCCCTCGGCGCCGAGGCGGGCGACGAGCGTCGCGAGGAAGTCGCCCACCAGGTCTATCGCCACGACATCGGCGTCCAGCGCCGCCGCCAGCACCCGCGTCGCCGCCCCCGTGCCGCAGCCGATATCGGCGACCGCGAGGCCTGCGCGCCCCTCCAGCCCCGCCAGCGCCAGCGCCCGGCGCGTCGCGGCCTCGGTCCCCGGGCCGAGGCGATCGGCACCCCGGTGGAGGTCGACCAGCATCTGCATCGTCTCGTCCATCGCCCCGCCCCCGCGCGCCATCTGGCAGCCCTGCCATCTGTCGCCCCCCTGTCGCATTTGCCGGGCCGAGCCGCTAGGCTCGATCCCAGCGCCCCGGCAGAGGGCGCGCGGGAGGAGCACGCCGGACGGCGGCCGCGGGCCGGCCCTCGGCCATGCTTCCCCATGCACGGCGCCGGCGCTCCGCGGGTCGGCCGATACAGGGAGGAAACCATGCTCGACACCACCCCCGAGGGCCGCGCGCAGGGCGTGCTCGACCGGCTGGGCGGCGCGCTCGAGGCGGGCGACATCGACGCCGCCGTCGCGCTCTTCGCCGACACCTGCTTCTGGCGCGACCTCGTCGCCTTCACCTGGAACATCCGCACGATGGAGGGCCAGGACGCCGTGCGCGCGATGCTGGAGGCGCAGCTCGGCGCCGTGTCGCCGAGCGGCTGGGTACTGGACGAGAACGAGGCGGTGACCGACGAGGACGGGCTCGTCACTGCCTGGTTCCGCTTCGAGACCGCCGTGGCGCGGGGCTACGGGCTCGTCCGGCTCAAGGACGGCAGGATCTGGACGCTGCTCACCACCATGGCCGAGCTCAAGGGCCACGAGGAGCCGCTCGGCTTCGAGCGCCCGCTCGGCGCCAAGCACGGCGCGGGCAAGCACCGCACCACATGGGCCGAGGAGCGCGAGGCCGAGGCCAGGACGCTCGGCTACGAGACGCAGCCCTATGTCGTGATCGTCGGCGGCGGTCAGGGCGGCATCGCGCTCGGCGCGCGGCTGCGCCAGCTGGGCGTGCCCACCATCATCATCGAGAAGAACGACCGGCCGGGCGACAGCTGGCGCAACCGCTACAAGTCGCTCTGCCTGCACGACCCGGTCTGGTACGACCACCTGCCCTACCTGCCGTTCCCCCCGAACTGGCCGGTCTTCTCGCCCAAGGACAAGATCGGCGACTGGCTCGAGATGTACACGCGCATCATGGAGCTGAACTACTGGACGCGCACGACGGCCAAATCGGCAAGCTATGACGAGGCGACGGGCGAATGGACCCTCGTGGTCGACCGCGACGGCGAGGAGGTGGTGCTGCGGCCGAAACAGCTGGTCATGGCGACCGGCATGTCGGGCAAGGCGAACGTGCCGGCCTTCCCGGGGATGGAGAAGTTCCGGGGCGACCAGCACCATTCGTCGAAACACCCGGGGCCCGACGCCTACAAGGGCAAGAAGGCGCTGGTGATCGGGTCGAACAACTCGGCCCACGACATCTGCGCCGCGCTCTGGGAGGCCGATGTCGACGTCACGATGGTGCAGCGGTCCTCGACCCATATCGTGCGGTCGGACCCGCTGATGGAGCACGGGCTCGGCGCGCTCTACTCGGAACAGGCGGTCAAGAACGGCATCGACCACCACAAGGCCGACCTGATCTTCGCCTCGATCCCCTACGCGATCCTCCACGAGTTCCAGATCCCGATCTACGCCAAGATCCGGGAGGAGGACGCGGACTTCTACGCGGGGCTGGAGAAGGCGGGATTCTGGCTCGACTGGGGGGCCGATGACAGCGGGCTCTTCATGAAGTACCTGCGCCGCGGCTCGGGCTACTACATCGACATCGGGGCGAGCCAGCTGATCATCGACGGCGAGATCAAGCTGAAGCGCGGCCAGGTCGAGGAGGTCACCGAGACGGGCGTGCGCCTCGACACGGGCGAGCATCTCGAGGCCGACCTCATCGTCTATGCCACGGGCTATGGCTCGATGAACGGCTGGGCGGCGGACCTGATCAGCCAGGAGGTCGCGGACAGGGTCGGCAAGGTCTGGGGCCTCGGCTCGGACACGCCCAAGGACCCCGGGCCGTGGGAGGGCGAGCAGCGCAACATGTGGAAGCCGACCCGGCAGCCCGCGCTCTGGTTCCACGGCGGCAACCTGCACCAGTCGCGCCACTACTCGCAGTTCCTGTCGCTGCAGCTCAAGGCCCGGATGGAGGGCATCCCGACCCCCGTCTACGGCCTGCAGGAGGTGCACCACCTCTCCTGACGCTACCGCAGCCGGCGGGGCATCCCTGCCGGCTGCCTGGTCCGGGCGGCCGGACCTGCTAGAGCAATTTCCAGCCAGACTGAAACAGTCTGGCTGGAAATTGCGGCAAACAAATCAACCTGGAGCGCGAGACCCGACGCAGTCAGGTCGGCAAGCGCTCCAGAAGGCTGCGAGCCCCTACGGAGCGTCACCGCCATGCGCCATCACCACCTCATCCCCGGCCCGCGGGCCACGTGCCGGCCGTGCGGCCGCTGACCGCGATGGCCGGCCTCGACAAGCTGCCGGTGCTGCTCGCCGCCCGCGACTGGGAGGCGGCCGAGCGGCTGCTCCGCCGGGCGGCCCGCGCCCGGGGTGCGGCGCCCGAGGTCTTCTACAACCTCGCCAGGGTGCTGGAGGAGGCGGGCCGGGGGGCGCAGTCGGCGCACTGGCTGGAGAAGGCGGTGG
>JBCBPG010000475.1:0-4129 GCA_039820865.1 Pseudomonadota bacterium | reverse complement strand
CGGCTCGCGTGCCTTGCGGGCGAAGGGGTTCTCGTCGGGCACCTCGAGGTCGAGGGCGAATTCGCCGCTGCGATAGGCCTCGTTCATGTAGCGAAACGCCGTGCAGGTCATGCGCATCAGGTGATCGCCCGCCTTGAAGGGCGGGTACCTGGTCAGCGCCTCGGGGTCGCGGAAGGCGGGCAGCGGCTGGACCACGGTGTCGTAGTCGAGGCCGAAGAAGAGGGGGAAGGAGTAGCGCTCGTTCCCCGTGTTCACCACGCGGTGCTGGGTCGACTTGTAGCGCCCGCCCGACCAGGCCTCGAAGATGTCGCCGATATTGACGATGAAACAGCCCTCGAGCGGGGGCGCCTCGATCCAGACGTCCTCGGCATTCATTACCTGCAGGCCGGGCCCGCCCTGGAGCAGGATGGTGAAGCACTCGAAATCCGAATGGGCCGAGATGCCGGTGCGTTCCTCGGTGTTCTCCATCGCGTTGGGCAGGTAGCGCAGCATGCGCAGCTGCGAGGTCGGGCAGTTGACATGGGCGCGGAGCTCGGCCGGGTCGACCTCGAGCGCGAGGGCGAGCGCGTCGAGCATGCGCAGCCCCAGCGCGAAGACGGCGTCGTAATAGGCCGAGACCGTCTCGCGCCAGCCGGGGATGTCGGGCCAGACGTTGGGGCCGGTCATGCGCCAGCCGTCGCCGACCAGCCGGTGATCGGGCGGCGCCTCGAAGGAGAGGTCCCAGGCCTCGTTGAAGTTGATCACCTGGGGAAAGCCGGTGCCGTTCTCCTCGAAGGGGACATAGCCGCGGTGATGCGAGGAGAAGCCGCACCAGTAGCGCATCTTCCAGTGGCGCGGCATCTCGTGGAAGGCGCGCGAGGCGTCGAAGAGCGCGTCGATCAGCGGCTGGGGGATGCCGTGGCCGGTGACGTAGAAGAAGCCGGAGCCGCGGGCGGCGGCGCCGAGCGCCCCGGCCACCGCGGCGCGGCCCTCGGGCGTGCCGTCGATCAGGGGCGCGAGGTCGATCACCGGCAGCGTCGCCTGGTCCACCGTCAATGCCGTCTGCGCCGTGGCCATCGCCGCCTCCCCCTGCCGATCGGTCCCGCCCCGCGGCGGTGCATGCCGCTAGGCTAGCCGGACGCGGCGCGAGAACAAGCAGAATGCATCCTCTGGCGCGGGAATGGGCAAAAAGCGATGGACGCGCCGCGCGGTTCGACACAGGCTGCGGCCGTTGGTGCGGTACAACGCGCCCTGCCATGCCGATGCCGGTGGCATGGACGTCGAAGCGCCCGGGCGGGCCAGTGATGGCACGCGCCCTGCATCATTTCGGGCAGAACCGGCCCGTCCGTCGCGCGCGCCCCGGCGCATCATCGCCTGAACGCCCCGCCGAGAGGGCTATCGAGAGGGACCATCATGACGACATCCAAGCGCCCCGCCCTTCCTGCCGGCCGCCCTGCGGCCCCTGCCCTGCTGACGCGTCCGCTGGCGAGCCGGATCAGCCGGCGCCGGGTGCTGGCCTCGGGCGCCGCGATGGCGGCCGCGGGGCTCGCCGCGCCGGGGATCCTGCGCGCACAGGACAGGGTGCTGAAGATCGGCTCGTATGGCGGCTACTTCGAGAACAGCTTCAAGGAGCACGTCTATCCCGCCTTTACCGAGGCCACGGGCATTGCCGTCGAGAGCATGACGCAGCCGAACTCGGCCGACTGGCTGCTCACGATGCAGAACGCGGCCTCGGCCGGGACGGTGCCGGCGGACATCTCGCTCTACGGCCGCGACACGCTGCTCAAGGCCGTGCGCATCGGCGGGCTGGTCGCGCCGATCGACCTCGCCAAGGTGCCGAGCGCCGGGAACCTCGATCCCTATTTCGTCTACGAGAGCGAGGGCACGGCCTTTGGCGTGGGC
This sequence comes from Pseudomonadota bacterium, assembly GCA_039820865.1. Taxonomy (GTDB): domain Bacteria; phylum Pseudomonadota; class Alphaproteobacteria; order Rhodobacterales; family Rhodobacteraceae; genus Thermohalobaculum. Next base: position 2,248 of record JBCBPG010000475.1, on the reverse strand, counting down.
GCGATGTCCTGGTTCGTCTCGATGGTCGTGAACCCGAACGTGGTCGAGGTGCCGACATCCTGGACCGCGTTCTGGGAGACCGAGACCTACGAGGCCTCGCTGGGGATCTCGAAGGAGTACAACTCGAACTTCATGGACGTGGTCGCCGCGACCTTCTTCGACGGGCCGGAGATCCTGTCGACGACCGACGGGATCGCCACGGTGATCGAGAAGACCGCCGAGCTGAAGGCGAACGTCGCGCTGTGGTGGGATGCCGAGAGCCAGATGGAGCAGGCGTTCAAGAACGAGGACGTCATCGGCGGCATGTACTACCACGACGTGGCGGGGCTGATGGCGGCCGACGGCTTCCCGATCGTCTCGGTCTTCCCCGAGGAGGGCAACCCGCAGAGCTACGGTTCGTGGTGCCTGAGCGAGGGCTCCGAGAACGCGGACCTCGCGCACGCGTTCCTCACCTTCTCGTCCGACCCCGCGACGCAGGCGATCATGAGCCGCAAGATCGGCACCGCGCCGCTGGTGTCCAAGGAAGCGGCGGGGCTGACGGACGAGGAGTTCGACGCGGTGTCGGGCACGCCGTCGATCCGGCCGAACTTCGAGGCCTATCTCGACCACGAGACCTACATGAAGGACGCCTGGGACACGATGCTTGCCGCCAGCTGAGCCGGTGAGCGGCGCCGGCGCGATGGCGGAGCAGGGATCCGGGGCAGACGCCCGGTCCGGGGCCGACGGTCGGTCCGGGGCCGATGCTGGGGCCGGGGCCGACGTTCGGCCGGCTGCGCTGCGGCTGGACGGGGTGGGTGTCGATTACGGCGCCGTGCGGGCCGTGGGCGAGGTGACGCTGGACCTGGTGGCGGGGGGGCTGACGGCGCTGCTCGGCCCCACGGGCTGCGGCAAGACCTCGCTGTTGCGGGTGATCGCGGTGCTGGAGACGCCCTCGCGCGGGCGGCTGATGCTGGACGGGGCGGACATCACCGCCCTGCCGGCCGAGACGCGGCGCTTCGGCGTGGTGTTCCAGTCCTTCGCGCTGTTTCCTCACCTGAGCGTGGCGGACAACGTCGCCTACAGCCTGGCGATCGCGGGGGTCGAGCGGCGGACGCGGCGGGCGACGGCGGAGCGGCTGCTGGACCTCGTGCGGCTGTCGGGCCTCGGCGACCGGCGGATCGGCGCGCTTTCGGGCGGGCAGCGCCAGCGGGTGGCGATCGCGCGGGCGCTGGCGCAGGAGCCGCGGGTCTTCCTGCTGGACGAACCGATGTCGGCGCTGGACGCCAAGCTGCGCGAGGAGATGCAGGTCGAGCTGCGCCTGCTGCAGCAGCGCCTGGCGATCACCACGGTGGTCGTCACCCATGACCAGCGCGAGGCGATGACCATGGCCGACCGCATCGTGGTGATGTCGAACGGCGCGATCGAGCAGGTGGGCTCGCCCGGCGAGATCTATCACCGCCCGGCCTCGGCCTTCGTGGCGGGGTTCATCGGGCGGGCGAACCGGCTGGCGGGGCGCGCGCGGGGCGGCGTGATCGAGACCGCGGCCGGGCCGCTGAGGCCCGAGGGCGGGGCGCGCTTCATCGACGGTGCGGCCGTGGTGGCGATGTGCCGGCCCGAACGCGCGCGGCTGATCCCTGGCGAGGACCTCGCGGGGGAGAACCGGCTGGCGGTGCGCGTGCGCTTCGTGCGCGACATGGGCCACCAGCGCGAGATCCACCTCGAGGCCGGCCCCGACACGGTGGTGGCCGAGGTGCCGGCGGCAGACACGACGCCCTATGCGATCGGCGATGCGGCGACGGTCGAGATCGCGCCGGACGCACTGCATGTCTTCCCGGCGGATGCCGCAGCGGAGGCCGCGTGAGCGCGGCCGACGCGGAGGCCCCTCCTCCGGCGCGGGGCGCCGCCGCGGCCGCGCCGACGCCGTCGACCGGGGCAGCGCCGTCGGCCGGGGCACGGCCGGGCCTGCCGCGCGAGGCGCTGGCGGGGCTGGGCGCGATGATCGCGGCGCTGGCGGTGCTGCCCTTCGTGCTGGTCTTCGTGATCAGCTTTGGCCAGAACGAGGACGGGGCGGCCTGGCACTGGGCCTTCGTCTTCGAGAACTACCAGCGGTTCTTCGTGGGGCTCGAGTTCCCGGAAACCTTCTCGACGCTCTATCTCGAACGGCTCTGGAACTCCTTCCTCTATTCGATCCTGGGTGCGCTGATCGCGGTGGCGCTGGCCTTTCCCTTCACCTATGCGCTGACGCGGCGGTCGCGGGCGACGCAGACGG
>JBCBPG010000474.1:0-4130 GCA_039820865.1 Pseudomonadota bacterium | reverse complement strand
CGCCCGCTGCCGGTGCATGTCACCGCCGCGCTCATCGGCAACGTCGCCGCCACCCTCGCACCCTGGGTGCCGGCGGTGCGCCGCCGCGTCGGCGCCAATCTCGACCGCGTCCACCCGGACTGGCCGGCCGACCGTCGCCGGCGGCTGATGCGCGACAGCACGGGGCAGTTCGTCCGCCTCTGCCTCGAATACCTGCACCTGCCCCGCTTCATCGCCAACGTCCGCCTCGATGTCGAGGGCATCGAGCGCGTGCATGCCGCCGCCGCGGCCGGGCGGGGCGTGCTGATCGTCACCGCGCATTACGGGAACTGGGAGGCGATCCGAGTTGCCTGCCTGCGCGCCGGCATCCCCGCGGGCATCATCTACCGCCCCTTCAACAACCGCTATGTCGACGCCTATACGCTGCGACTGATCATCCGCGCGGGCACGCCGGTCATGCAGAAGGGGCCGCGCGGGATGCGCGCGCTTACCCGTCACCTGATGTCCGGCGGGCACGCGGTGCTGCTGATCGACCAGCGCACGACCGGCGCGCCGCTGATCCCCTTCCTCGGCCACCCGGCCGAGACGCTGACGGTGGCCGCAGCCCTGGCCCGGCGCACCGGCGCCGACCTGATCACCGCGCGGGCCCGGCGGACGGACGATCGCGGCAGCTTCGAGGTGCGCTTCGAGGCGCCGGTGCCCGACGATACGCCCGCGGCGATGACCGCCGAGATCAACCGCCGCATCGGCGCCTGGATCGACGCCCATCCCGAGCAGTGGTTCTGGCTGCACCGCCGCTGGCGCAACACACCGCCGCCAACCCCGCCATCTGCCCCGACGTCCGCCCCGACGTCCGCCCCCTGAGACCGTCCGGCCTCAGTGGCCCGCCGTCGCCTCGTAGTGCGCGACCGCCAGCACGCGGCCATGGCCGTCGCCGCCCTGGGCCCAGATCGCGACGCCCTCGCTCGGGCCCGGCCGACCCATCACCGTCGGCTCGGTCAGCGTGCCCGCCGTGCCCAGCCGCACGAGGTCGGTGACGATGTTGTGGTAGGCGATCGTCTTGCCGGCGTTCTCGCCCCGCTCGATCGCGACGGCAGATTCGTGGCGATAGCGCGCGGCCCAGACCACGGCATCGCCGGGCAGCCCTCGAGCGCTGGCTGTCAGCGTCTCCTCGCCGACCTCGAGCGCCAGCGCCGCCGCCCCGTCGCTGCGATACGCCAGCGCGATGGCATCCTCGACCGCGCGCATGTCGTTGCCCGGCACCGGCAGGTCGCCGCCCACCACCATCTGCGGCGTATAGACGACGCGCGCGCGCCAGGCGTCGCGATAGGCGAACTGCCGGGCGCTGTAGCGCTGGTCGGCGAAGGTGTCGCGCCAGCCCAGATAGTCCCAGTAGTCGACATGGAACGACAGCGCCACGACATCGTCCCGCTTGGCGACCTCGCCCAGGATCCGGTCGGCGGGCGGACAGGAACTGCAGCCCTGGCTGGTGAAGAGCTCGACCAGCACGGCCGGCTCCTCCCCCGCCGATGCCATCCCGGCACCGGCCAGCAGGATCGCGAGCGCCGCCACGGCGCGCTGCAAGACGCCCTGCCCGGCGGCGCGCCGGTCGATGGGCGTTTGGGTGGCGACGCGGGCCGCCGGGGAAAGCGATCGGAAACTGTGCTCGGTCATGTCCGCAATGTTGGGCCGTTGCGGGCGATATACCAATCACACAATGCGGCGCCGGGACGGTGTGGCGCACACGTCTTTGCGTCCGTGTCGCGAGCACACCGCCCGACCCCGGCCCGAGGCCCACCGGACTCTGCCCCAGCGCTACTCCAGCGCTACCCAGCGCCACCCAGCGCTAGTGCAGGTTGTACTCCCGGGTGACATGGCGCACCTCGCGCGGGCCCAGCAGCCGCGCGTCGGCGATCCGTACCGAGTGGATCGGGCCGTCGAGCTCACGCTCCCAGAACTCGAGGAAACCCATCAGTTTCGGAAACCTTGGCGCGATGTCGTAGTCCTGCCAGACGAAGGTCTGCAACAGCGACTGCGCGTCGGGCATGCGGTAGGTGATCTCGGCCGTGGCCAGCGCATAGCCGGCGAGCTGGCGTTCGAAGTCCGTGTCGATCCTCGTCATCTGTCCATCTTGGCATCGGGAAACCCTGCCTTGCGCCCGCCGCCCGGCGCGCGTTTCGGCACGGACCCGGGCGGGGGCGGTAGGAGAATCATGATGCCTGGCGGGCGTTACGGGGAAGCTAGGAAATCGATATCGGTTCTGGCACCATTCGCGCGCGAGCGATCAGGCGCCCCCACCCGCACCCGCCGACCCCGGCAAGGGGGTCGACCGCCCGGTCGTCCCCCGCGGCCCCCTTCGCGCCCCCCTTCGCGCCCCCCTTCGCGCCGCCGTCAGGCCGGGTCGATGTCGCGCAGCAGCCGCTCGGTCCGCGCCTCGTCCAGACGGTGATGCAGCCGGCTCGCCTCGTGCTCGTCCCGCACGACCTTGGCCAGGTTGAAGGCCGAGGCGGTGATGTAGAGCGCGCCCATCGTCAGGAATGCCTGGAAGGTGAGGCTCAGCTCCGCCTGCCAGATGCCGATCAGCAGGATCCCGGCCGCCACCGCGAAGTTGGCATAGCAGTACCAGATCCAGGCCTTCGAGTTCATCGAGCTCTCGTGCATCACGCCTCTCCCTTGCTGTCATCCGTCATCCCGGCGCGCAGCCGGTCCATCACCGCGCGCCGCCGTGCGCCGCGCAGGCCGTCGATACCCGCCGCCTCGACCCGCTCGTCCAGGTCGTCGGCGGTGGACTGCGGCGCGCGGCGGAGCGCCTCGGCCCGGTCGTCGGCCTCGTGGCCGGTCTCGTCGAGCCGCTTTGCCAGTGCCTCGGCCTGGTCGAGCGCCGAAAGCGCGTCCGCCGTGCCGATCCCGCCCGCCGCCAGCCGCTGGCCGAGCCCGCGGGCCAGCCGGCCCGAGCGCGCGGCACGCAGCTCGTGCGCCAGCGCCGTCATCCGCCGCTCGGCCTCGGCGACCATGTGGCGGAGATCGGCGACGCGCGTGTCCAGCGCCGCCTCGCCCTTGCGCGTCCGCTCGACCGTCTCCTCGAGATCGGCGATGCGCTGGGCGAGGTCCTCGGCCAGCCGCGTGTCGCCGCCCGCCAGCGCCGCCCGCGCCTCGCCCTCGCGTCGCGCGATCTCGCCCTCGGCCTCCTCGCGCCGCCGCGTCTCGGCCCTGGCCCGCGCCACCAGCGTCGCCAGCCCCTGGCGCGCGCGGCGCAGGTCGGCCTCGGCCTCGCGCAGGTGCTGGGCCATCAGCCGCGGCGCCTGATCGTCGACCAGCCGCTCCTCGGCCTCGGCGGCACTGGCGCGCAACAGTGTCCTGAGCGTCAGGATCATCGCTCCAAACCTCCTTGAACCATGTTCAACTCCGATCCAAAAGAAACCCGGCAGGGCCGGGCGTGTGTCAGTCCCTGTCGTTGAACGACGTTCACGGATATGCATGATTCGTGAACGACGTTCAAGGCGGAATGTGAACGATGTTCAGGAATGACCCCGATGGCGCGACCGGCACATGACACGCTGCGCGAGACGGCGCTGGACCGGGCCGAGGCGGTGCTGGCGGCCGAGGGGCTGGGCGCGCTCACGGCGCGGCGCGTGGCGGCGGACAGCGGCGTGTCGGTCGGCACGCTCTACAACCTGTTCGGCCATCTCGACGGGCTGATCCGCGCGCTCAACCGCCGGACGATGGCGCGGCTGCGGGCCCGGCTCGCCGCCGCGCTCGAGGACGCGGCCGACGCCCCCGTCGACGCCCGCCTCGCCGCGCTGGCCCACGCCTATCTCGACTTCGCGCTGGCGCATCCCGAGCCCTGGGACGCGCTGTTCCGCCACCGCATGGACACCCCGCCCGAGACCGAGCGCGAGGACGAGGTGGCGGCGATGGGCGATCTCCTCGCCCGGGCCGCGGGCCCCGGCGTGGCGGAGGACGTGCTCATGGCGCTCTGGGCCGCGACGCATGGCGTGGTCGAACTGGCGACGACCCGCCGCCTGCCGGCGAGCGATCCGGCACTGGCGCGGCGCTACCTGGACATCATCCTGGCCGCGGCGACGGGGGGCGCCGGCCGCGCCCCCAGCTAGCTCACGCCGCTCGGATCAGGCGGCCTTGGCGAGGTTGCG
>JBCBPG010000473.1:0-4158 GCA_039820865.1 Pseudomonadota bacterium | reverse complement strand
GGGGGGCGACGCGCCAGTCGTCGACATAGACGTTCACGCCCTTCGGCGCGAAGGCGAGGCGGGTGTGGTCGGGGCCGATCGCGGCGCCCTCGGGCAGGATGGCGTTGATCTCGCGCCCGAACAGGTCGGCGCGCACGATGCGGTGGCGGCCGACGTCCTCGATCCGGCGGATGGTGACGGGCAGGCCGTTGGGGTCGTCGGTCAGGCGCACGTATTCGGGGCGGACGCCGATCTGCACGCGGCCGTCGAGGCGGTCATAGCCGTGGGCGAGCGGGATCTCGCGGCCGTGGACCATCGCGGCGCGGCCCTCGACCTCGGCCTCGATCAGGTTCATGCCGGGCGAGCCGATGAAGTAGCCGACGAAGGTGTGGGCCGGGCGCTCGAACAGCTCCTCCGGCGTGCCGAGCTGGACGACGCGGCCGTCATGCATGACCACGACCTTGTCGGCGAAGGTCAGCGCCTCGGTCTGGTCGTGGGTGACGTAGATCATCGTGTGGCCGAAGTCGCGGTGGAGCTGCTTGAGCTGGGTGCGCAGCTCCCACTTCATGTGCGGGTCGATGACGGTCAGCGGTTCGTCGAAGAGGATCGCGTTGACGTCCTCGCGCACCATGCCGCGGCCGAGCGAGATCTTCTGCTTGGCGTCCGCCGTGAGGCCGCGGGCCCGGCGGTCGAGCTCGGCCTCCATGCCGATCATGGCGCCGATCTTCTGCACGCGCTCGGCCACATAGGCCGGGTCGGCGCCGCGGTTCTTGAGCGGGAAGGCCAGGTTCTCGCGCACGGTCATGGTGTCGTAGACCACGGGGAACTGGAAGACCTGCGCGATGTTGCGGCTGGCGGTGGCGGCGCGGGTCACGTCGGTGCCGTTGAAGAGCACGCGGCCCTGGCTGGGCGTCACCAGCCCCGAGATGATGTTCAGCAGCGTGGACTTGCCGCAGCCCGACGCACCGAGGAGGGCGTAGGCCCCGCCGTCCTGCCAGACATGGTCGAGCTGCTTGAGCGCGTAGTCCTGCTCGCCCTTTGGCCGGGCGAGGTAGGAGTGGGCGAGGTTGTCGAGGTGGATCTCGGCCATGGCTCCCTCAGGCGGCCAGCGCGTAGGCGGCGGTGGCGACGAGCGCGCCGTCCTCGCCGAAGACGTAGACATGGGCGGGGTCGAGGAAGACCTCGATCGGCTGGCCGAGGGCGAGGTCGCGCACGCCGTGGACGAGGCCGACCCAGCGCTCGCCATGGTGGTCGAGGTGGATGAAGGTCTCGGAGCCGGTGATCTCGGTGACCGAGAGGGTGGCGGTGAAGCGCATCGCCTCGTCCTCGCCCGCCGGGTGGTCGATCTCGAGATGGTTGGGCCGGAAGCCCGCGAGGTAGCGCCCGTCGGCCAGCCCCGCGAGCTGGCCCGTCGCCGCCGCCGTCTGGCCGTCGCCGAACATGATCCTGGGCCCCGTCTTGGCGACGGGCAGGAAGTTCATCGGCGGGTCGGAGAAGACGCGCGCGGTCGTAGCATCGGCGGGCTGGCGGTAGACGGTGGCGGTCGGGCCGAACTGGGTGACGCGGCCCTGCCAGAGCGTGGCGGTATTGCCGCCGAGCAGCAGCGCCTCCTCCGGCTCGGTCGTGGCGTAGACGAAGATCGCGCCGGAGGCCTCGAAGATCTTGGGGATCTCGGCGCGCAGCTCCTCGCGGAGCTTGTAGTCGAGGTTGGCGAGCGGTTCGTCGAGGAGGACGAGGCCGGCGCCCTTGACCAGCGCGCGGGCCAGCGCACAGCGCTGCTGCTGGCCGCCCGAGAGCTCGAGCGGCCTGCGCCCGAGCATCGGCGTCAGCTTCATCATCTCGGCGGTCTCGCGGACGGCGCGGTCGACCTCGGCCGCGGCCATGCCCTGGATGCGCAGCGGCGAGGCGATGTTCTCGAAGACGCTCATCGACGGGTAGTTGATGAACTGCTGGTAGACCATGGCGACGCCGCGGTCCTGGACACGCACCCCGGTGACGTCCTCGCCATTCCAGAGGATGCGCCCCGTCGTCGGCGCGTCGAGGCCGGCCATCAGGCGCATCAGCGACGTCTTGCCCGAGAGCGTCGGCCCGAGCAGCACGTTCATCGTGCCACGCTCGAGCGCGAGGTCGGTCTCGTGAACATGCATGTCGGCGCCCACCTGCCTGGTGACACCGTCCAGCCTGAGCGACATCGGTCCTCCCGCGTCCCGGGCGCCCGCTTCTGGGCTGCCTGTCGCGCCGGCCCGGCACGGGGGCGGGCGCGGCGTCTGTGGCGGCGGTGGCGGGCGTTCGTGGTCTTGGGTTCACTCCTGCCGCCGCTGACGGGTAAGTCAACCTGCAGTGGCGTGGAATCTCTGCGGTTCCGTCGGATTCTGGCGACGGGCCTGTTCGGCGCCCCAAGGCTGGCCGGGGGCTGGCCGGGGGCTGACCGTTGGTCAACCCGGGTGGTCGGCCGGGGGTCAGCCTGCGCGGCGGGTGGTGGCGAGGCGGGCGAGGGCCGCCTGCGTGGCCGCGCCCGCCCAGGCGGCGAGGCAGAGCGCCAGCGCCGCGCTGACCATCGTGGGGCCGGCGGGCGTGTCGGCGACGAAGGCGGCGCCGAGCCCGCCGAGCACGGCGAGGACGCCCGCGAGGGCGGCGATCGCGGCCATCGCCTCGGGCGAGCGGGCCAGCGGGCGGGCGACCGTGGCGGGGATGATCAGCATCGCGGTGACGAGCAGCACGCCCACCACCTGCAGCGCCATGGCCACCACCAGTGCCAGCGCCACGGTCAGCACGGTGCGCTCGCGGTCGGGGTCGATGCCGCTGGCACGGGCGAGGTCGGGGCCCAGCGTGGCGGTGACGAGCGCGCTCCAGCGCCAGGCGATCACGGCGACCACCGCGCCGGCGCCGGCCCAGATCGTCGCGACCTCGCCCCAGCCGACGGCCAGGATGTCGCCGAAGAGCAGGCTCTCGATGGCGAGGCCGCTGGGGGCGGCGATGCTGACGGCGACCAGCCCCACGGCCAGCGAGCCATGGGCGGCGACGCCGAGCAGCGTGTCCGCGGCGACCATCCGGTCGGCGAGCCGGCCGACGAGCACGGCAACCGTGAGCGCCACCGCCAGCACGCCGATCAGCGTCGAGATCTGGAGCACCAGCGCCAGCGCCACGCCCAGCACGGCGGCATGCGCCGTCGCGTCGCCGAAATAGGCCATGCGCCGCCAGACGACGAAGCAGCCGAGCGGGCCGGTGGCAAGCGCCAGCGCCACCCCGGCCAGCGCCGCGCGGGTGACGAAGCCGCCGCCGACGAGAAGGGCGAGGAAGCTCGTCAGGGCGTCCACCGGCGCCTCCATCAGGCCCGCCTGTCCGTCGCCCGGCGGTCCCCGGCATCGCCCGCCGGGCCGTCGCCGCGGGCGGGCGCGTCGGCGGCGATGTCGGTGTCGTGGCGGTGGTCGTGCAGGTGGCGGTAGAGCGCCAGCGCCCCCTCGGTGCCGTGGCCGAACAGCGCGCGGTAGGCGGGGGCGGCGGCCACCACCTGCGGCGTGCCCTCGCAGCAGACATGGCCGTTGAGACAGATCACGCGGTCCGAGGCGCTCATCACCACGTGCAGGTCGTGGCTGACCATCAGCACGGCGGCACCGGTCTCGCGGCGCAGATCGTCGATAAGGCGGTAGAAGGCGGCGGTGCCCGGCTGGTCGAGGCCCTGCGTCGGTTCGTCGAGCAGCATGAGGTCGGGATCGGAGAGGAGCGCGCGGGCGAGCATGGCGCGCTGGAACTCCCCGCCCGAGAGCGCGGCGAGCGGCCGGTCGCGGCAGTCCGCAAGGCCGACACGGTCGAGCGCCGCGTCGATGGCCGCCGCAGGGCGCCGCAGCGGCAGGCCGAGAAAGCGCCCGGTCGTGATCGGCATGGTGCCGTCGACGGCCAGGCGCTGGGGCACGTAGCCGATGCGCAGCCCCGCGCGCCGCTCGACATGCCCGGCCGAGGGCCGGTGGGCGCCGAGGATCGTGCGCATGAGCGTCGACTTGCCCGAGCCGTTGGGCCCGACGACGGTCACGATCTCGCCCGGCATGATCGCGAGGCTGACATCGCTCAGCGTTTCGGCCGCGCCGTGGCGGATATCGACATGCGCGAGCCGGACGAGCGGCCCGGCGCCGGCCCCCGTGGCGGCATGGGCGCCGGCCGGGGTGGTGGCCGGGGTGGTGG
>JBCBPG010000472.1:0-4160 GCA_039820865.1 Pseudomonadota bacterium | reverse complement strand
CGGTGAGCGTGTCCTGCTGGTCGGTGCCGATCAGGTTCTCGATCCCGATCAGCCTGTCGCCGAGCGCACCGGCCCCGGTGAAGCCGTTGAAGAGCGCGACGTTCACGCCGGCGCCCGACGACAGGTAGTCGGCCGTGTCGAAGCCGGCGCCACCGTTCAGCGCATCGGCCCCGCCGCCGCCCTGCAGCCGGTCGTTGCCGTCCTCGCCGTTCAGCGTGTCGTCGCCGTTGCCGCCGTTGAGGAGGTCGATCCTGTCGCCACCGCGCAGGACGTTGTCCCCGGCATTGCCGGTGAGCGTGTCCTGCTGGTCGGTGCCGATCAGGTTCTCGATCCCGATCAGCCTGTCGCCGAGCGCACCGGCCCCGGTGAAGCCGTTGAAGAGCGCGATGGAGACCCCGAAGCTCTCGCTCGAATAGTCGGCCGTGTCGTTGCCGCCGCCGCCGTCGAGCGTGTCGCGCCCGGTACCGCCCGTCAGGGTGTCGTTGCCGCCGAGGCCACGCAGCGAGTCGTCGCCGGCGCCGCCGTCGAGATCGTTTGCCTGGGCGTCGCCGATCAGCGTGTCGCCGAAGGCGCTGCCGGCAAGGTTCTCGATCTGGAAGAACTGATCGCCCTCGGCATCGCCGCCGGTGGACGCGCCTGCCAGCGAGACGGACACCGCCGCGGCCGAGCCGGCATAGACCGCCGTGTCGCGCCCGCCGCCGCCGAAGAGCTGGTCGGCCTCCGGGCCGCCCTCGAGCCGGTCGTTGCCGGCCTGGCCGGCGAGCGCATCGGTGCCGTCGCCACCGTCGATCACGTCGGCGCCGCCACCGCCGCGCAGCACGTCGTCGCCCAGGAAGCCGAAGACGGTGTCATCCTGGTCGCCGCCCTGCAGCGTGTCGTCCTCGAGCGTGCCCTCCAGCGTCTGGCCCGGCAGCTCCTCGCTGACGATGGTGCCGATGGCGAACAGCTCGCCCGAGCGGTTCTGTGCGCTGCCGTTCACCACGTCGAACAGCCGCAGCACCAGTAGCTCGTCGGGCTCACGCGCCGTGTCGCCACGGATCGTGACGTCGATCGTGGTCTGGCTGGTGCCGCTGGCGATCATGAAACTGCCGCTCTCGGGCACGAAATCGGTGCCCGCGCTCGCCGTGCCCGACAGGATCTCGTAGCTGCCCGTCACGTTCAGGAAGGGCGGCGAAGCGATCTCGACGGTGAACGTCATCTCGCGCGTGCCCGCGTTGCCCTCGTTCACGGAGACGTCCGCGACGCTGATCGGGTCCAGCACCGGCGGGATCGGGCCATCGTTGTCGATGATCGTGCCGGTGGCGCTCAGCGTGCCGGCACCGCCCGCGAAGGCCGCGCCGGAGGGGTTCGTGAGCTCGATCTGGAAGTCCTCGTCGCCCTCGTCGAGGGAATCGAAGCGCGAGGTCACTCTCACGAAGGCCGTCGTGTCGCCGGCCGAGATCGTCACGGGCGTGTTGATCCCGACGAAGTCGCTGGCGGCTTGCGCGGTGCCGTCCAGCGTGCGCACGTCGAAGGTGACGTCGCTGGCCGATGGCCGCGACAGCTGCACGAGGAAGTCGACCGAGCCCGCGCCCTCGACCACCTCGCCGCCGACGACCGAGAGGGTCGGCACGCCGGGCTGCGTCGTGTCGCCCGCGTCGTCGTCCAGCACCGTCAGCCGACCCCTGGCGCCGCCACCGCCCTCGACCAGCGACACGCCCGTCGGCGCCGAGACGATGATGTCGTAGATCTCGGCCGCCTCGACGCGGTCGTCGCCGACGATCTCGATCTCGATCGCCTTGCGCGTCTCGCCCGGCGCGAAGGTGACCTCGCCGTCGTCCGCCACGAAGTCGTTGTTGTTGGCGCCTGGCCCGCGGGCCAGCGTGTACTGGGCCGTGACCTCGGTCACCTGCGGCCGGGTCAGGATCGCGTCGACATGGATGACGCGGTTCTCGTCGCCCTCGACGATCACGCGGTCCTCGACCAGCAGCGAGGCGCGGATGTCGGACTCGGTATCCTCGATCACGCCGACCGCGCTCAGCGTCTCGCGCTCGCCCGCGAAGGTGCCGCCGACGAGGTTGTAGAGCGTGAGCGAGAACTCCTCGTCGCCCTCCTCGAGGCTGTCGTTGAAGCTGTTGACCGAGATCACCGTCGAGGTGTCGCCGGCGGCGATCGTGGCCGTGCCGCGACGCTCGTCGAAGTCGACGTCGGCATCGGCGGTGTTGCCCGTGGTCTCGAAGCTGAAGGTCACGTCCGAGGTCGACGGTCCCGACAGCGTCACGAGGAAGTTGAGCGCGTGGCTCGCCAGCTCCGGCTCATTCGCGTCGAAGACCGAGACGACCGGCAGCGCGCCGGTGCCGGCATCGTCGTCGCGGATGATGCCGGCGCCGACGGCGCCGTCGACGGGATCAACCAGCGTCAGGTTGGTGGTGTCGAGTTTGAGGAAGAAGCGCTCGTCGTCCTCCAGCTCGGTGTCGCCCAGAATGTCGACGGTGACGCTGGCCTCGCGCTGGCCGGCGGCGAAATCGACCGAGCCCGCGAGCGGCGTGAAATCCTCTCCGAAGCGCGCGCTGTCGGCAACGGTGACGAAGGGTATCGAGATGTCGGTCTCGAAGCTCCGCGACAGCGTGACGTCAAAGACCAGCGACCGGGTGCCGGCGTCGCCCTCGACGGTTTCGGCGTCCGACACGAACAGCGCGGCCCGCGTGTCGCCGTCGTTGCCGAGGATGAAGCCCGATGCCGAGAGGGTCGTCGCGTTGCCGGCGAAGCGGGCGTTGGTGGCGTTGGTCAGCAGGACCGAGAGCGACTCGTCGCCCTCGAGCACGCTGTCGCTGAACGGCGAGACGCCGATCCGTGCCGAGGTGTCGCCGGCCAGGATGGTCAGCGTCTGGAACCGTTCGTCGAAGTCGGATTCCTTGTCCGCGGTCCCGCTGAGGGTGCGGAAATCGACCGTCACGTCCGAGGTCGAGGGCGCCGAGAGCCGGACCACGAATTCCAGCGGGTCGCCCGAGACCTCCGGCTGGCGCACGCCCTCGATCGAGATCACCGGGACCGCGCCGGCGCCCGCGTCGTCGTCGAGGATGGTCCCGATCCCGACCGAGCCGTCCGCGCCGTTGGCGAGGTCGAGCGACGAGGTGTCGAGCGCCAGCGCAAAGCGCTCGGTGTTCTCGACGGCCGTGTCGCCGAGGATGTCGACGACGATCTTGGTCTCGGTCTGGCCCGCCAGCAGGGTGAGATCGCCCGAGACGCCCGTGAAATCGCCGCCGTCGCGGGCGCTGTCCGAGATGGTGGAGAACGGGATCACCACGTCGGTCTCGAAGGCGCGCGACAGCCGGACGTCGAAGATCGCCTGGCGCGTGCCCGAGACGCCCTCGACCACGACCGCGTCGCCCACGAACAGCGCGGGGCGGTTCTCGCCGTCGTTGTCGATGATGACGCCCATCGAGGTGAGCTCGCCCGCGCCCCCGGCAAAGCGCGCGTTCGTCGCGTTGGTCAGTGCGACGAAGTAGTTCTCGTCGCCCTCGATCTCGCTGTCCGAGAACGGGTTGATCGAGATGAAGCCCGTCGTGTCGCCGGCGGCGATGGTGAGGGTGCCCGACTGGCGGTCGAGGTCGATGTCTTCGAAGGCCGAGCCGTTGCGCGTCTCCCAGTCGATGGTGACATCGGCCGAGGTGGCCGAGGACAGCGTCACGACAAAGGTTTGCGGGTCGCTGCTGACCTCCAGGCCGTCGATCGGCTGGATCGACACGGTCGGGCGCACGCCGCCCGCGTCGTCGTCCAGGATCGTCGCCACGCCCACGTTCTGCGCCGCCGGGTTGGCGACGTTGATGCCCGAGGTGTCGAGGACGAGGCTGAAGGTCTCGCTCGCCTCGATCGCGGTGTCGCCGGTGATGTCGACCGTGACGGTCGCCTCGGTCGCGCCGGCCAGGAAGGGGACCGTTCCACTGGTCGCGACATAGTCCTCGCCCGCGGTCGCGCTGCCGTCGACGGTCGTGAACGGGATGAGGACATCGCCCGCGAAGGAGCGCGAGAGCGCGATGTCGAAGACGGCCTGGCGCGCGCCGCCGTCGCCTTCGACGATCCGCACGTCGTTCACGAAGACCACCGGCCGGTTCTCGCCCTCGTTGTCGAGGATGATGCCGAGACCCCGGATGCTGAGCGCGTCGTCCGCGAAGGTGTCG
>JBCBPG010000471.1:0-4163 GCA_039820865.1 Pseudomonadota bacterium | reverse complement strand
CATGTGGTGGGTGATGTAGGGATCGACGCTGAACTCGCCGCGCATCCACTCGTCGACCCGGCCCTTCCAGCTGGTCACCGGCCGGGTCTGGCGCGGCACGGCCTTTGGCAGCGTCCTCGGCCGGAGCCAGCTGCCCGGCATGGTCGACGAGTGGATGCGCGGCGAGTTCAGCGTCGATCCCTACATCACCCACCACATGACCCACGGCCAGATCAACACCGCCTTCGACCTGCTCAAGGCCGGCCAGTCGATCCGCTCGGTCATCCACTTCCAGCCGTCCGACACGATGACGGTCAACACGCTGCCCGGCGAAGTCGTCGCCGAGTGAGCCCGGGCGTCGGTGGCCCCGCGGGGCCGCCTGCCGCGTCTCAGGTGCCGCAGAAGGTCTGGAAGACCTGCTCCTCCGCCCGCGGGGGGGCGGCCAGCGCCGCCTCGTCCGGCTGGTCGTCGAAGGGGCGGGCCAGCACCCGGCGCAGCCTCTCGAACGGCGCGAGATCGCCGCCTGCGGCCGCCGCCAGCGCCTCCTCGACACGGTGGTTGCGCGGAATGAAGAGCGGGTTGGCCGCCCGCATGGCATCGCGGCGCCCGGCCGGCGTCGCGGGCTCGTCCGCCAGTCGCGCCCTCCAGCGCGCTGCCCAGGCATCGAAGGCGGCCGGTTCGCGGAAGAGATCGCGCGCGCGGGGCCGGTCCGGCGTCTGCGGCGCCTCCTCGTCGGCGAGCCGCCGGAAGGTCAGCGTGAAGTCCGCCTCTCCGGCCTCCATGGTCGACAGCAGGGCGGCGATCAGCGCGCCATCGCCCTCGGCCGCCGTCTCGAGCCCCAGCTTGCGCCGCATCACGTCGAGCCAGGCCGCCTGGAACAGGTCCGGATACCGGTCGATCGCCGCCTGTGCGGTCTCGACGGCCGCGTCCACGCCGCCCGGCAGCAGCGGCAGCAGGGCCTGCGCCAGCTGGGCGAGGTTCCACTGCGCGATGCGTGGCTGGTTGCCATAGGCATAGCGCCCGGTGACATCGATCGAGCTGAACACCTGGCCCTCGCGAAAGGTGTCCATGAAGGCGCAGGGGCCGTAATCGATCGTCTCGCCCGACACCGTCATGTTGTCGGTGTTCATCACACCGTGGATGAAGCCGACCCCCATCCAGCGGGCCACCAGCCAGGCCTGGCGCTGCATCACCGCCTCGAGCAGCGCGAGGGCAGGCGCCTCCGTCGCGATTTCGGGATAGTGGCGGGCGATCACGTGGTCGCTCAGCGCCTGGAGGGCATCGGTGTCCTGGCGGGCGTAGAAGTACTGGAACGTGCCGACGCGGACATGGCTCGACGCGACGCGCGTGAGCACGGCGCCGGGCTCGACCGTCGCGCGATAGACCGGCTCGCCCGTGGCGACGGCGGCGAGCGAGCGTGTCGTGGGGATGCCGAGCGCCGCCATCGCCTCGCTGACGATGAATTCGCGGAGGACGGGTCCGAGCGGCGCCTTGCCGTCGCCCATGCGCGAGAACGGGGTGCGCCCGGCGCCCTTGAGCTGGATGTCGCGCCGGCGCCCCTGCCGGTCGATGACCTCGCCGAGCAGGACCGCCCGGCCGTCGCCAAGCTGCGGCACCCAGTTGCCGAACTGGTGGCCGGCATAGGCCATGGCGATCGGCGCCGAGCCGGCCGCGATGCGGCTGCCGGCGAGGACCTCCAGGCCCTCCCCGCTCGCCAGCCTTTCGACGTCGAGCCCCAGTTCATCGGCGAGGGCGTCGTTCAGCTGCAGGAGGCGCGGCGCCGGCGCCGGTTCCGGCGACACCCGGGCAAACAGCCTCTCGGGCAACCGCGCATAGCTGTTGTCGAACGCGAAGATCGCGTCAGTGGCGATGCCAGCGTCCACCGTTCACCCCTTCGCTTCCCGGACCTCTCCCGCCAAGCTAGCGCGCGCAGGTCCGCTCGGCCATGCGGTCGGCCGCCTGTGCGTCGTTCCTCCGGAGCGCGCCGGTCGCAGACACCGGCTAGAAGTCGATCTCGATCTCGGCGGTGTCGTCGCTGCCCAGCGCCATCTCCTGCGCGGCGGCCAGCTGGGCGAAGTCGAACAGGGTCATCGAGAAGCCCGACTGGCCCCAGGTCTCGGGATGCTCGGGCATGTAGACCAGCAGCCTGCCGCAGACCTCGGTGCCGGCGATCAGCTCGGGCGGGACGGCGGGCAGGCCCATCGCCCAGCTCATGCCGTCGCGGCGCATCATCAGCGCCGTCGCCTCGAGCCCCTCGCCGGGGGTGAGCTGCTTCATCGCGCTGATGTCGTTCGCACCCCCGATGCCCTCGCCACAGCGATCGGGCAGCGTCTCGCGGCCCCAGACGCGCAGGCCCATGATCGGGTCCTCGAAATCCGCCTCGCCGTACTTGCGCGTCAGCCCGGTCGAGATCTGGTCGTAGGGCAGGCGTCCCTCGGGCAGCACGATCCGGCGCATCAGCGCGATGACCGTGCCGTCGGGGCGATAGCTGGCAAGCGTGATGGTCTCGGCCCCGTCGCGGGTGACATAGACCCGGCGATAGCCGAGCGCGTTGATCTCGGCCGGCGGTCCGGCCGTCTCGAAGGCCGCGATGATGCCGCCGCGGTCGCGGATCAGCCGGTCGGCCTCGGCCATGGTCTGCCCGGTGCGCAGGCCGAGGACGTCGCGCTCGGAAAGCGCAACCGCCAGCTCGGCGAGTTCGGGCCAGTCGGTCGCCGCCGGCGCCGCGGGACCGGCCGCGCCCGCGATGCCCAGATCGCCGAGCAGCGCCGCCATCGCGCCGGCCGACGCGCCTGCGCCCGCCGCCCGGGCGGCGGCCTCGGCCTCGGCCTCGGCGGCGGCGGTGGCGGCGCGGGCCTCGGCCTCGCGGCGCTCGCGATCGGCGGCCTGGGCGGCCTCGAACTCCCGGCGCCGTGCCTCGGCCTCCTGGCGCTGCGCCTCGGCCCTCACCGCGCGTTCGTCGACATAGGGCGTCTCCTCGAGGGGCGCGCCCAGGCTGCCATCGGCGGCGATCACGCGGGTTGCGCGGGCGGTGGCCTCGATGACGAAGGTCTCCACCGTCTTGATCCTGCCGGATGAGCGGTCCTGCACCTGGAACGGGTGCAGCGTGATGCCGTCGACCGCGAACTCCAGCCGCACGCCCTGGTCGCGCGGCAGCCGGCTCTCGACCAGCGCATCGGCGATCGTCAGGATGCCCCAGTGGCGCGCACAGGTGCGGCCGAGGACCTGCAGCGCCGTGCGGTCGACCATGGTCAGCACCCGTCGCGACACCCGCTCGACGCCGTTCCTGCGGTTCTGCAGCTGCTGAAGCTGGCGGATCTCCTCGGCCGTCACCCCGGCTGCCTCGACCGCCGGTCCTTCGCCGGCATAGTTGGCGTAGTCCTGGAACAGGTCGCAGCGCTCGTGGCGCTGCTGGGGCCGGCGCTCGACCGCGAAGGTGGTGCCGAGCGCCTCGGCCCGGGCGGCGAGATAGCTGGCCGCGCGCGGCAGGTAGCTCTCGGCGTTCATCTGGCGGATCGCCTGGCCGCCATCGAGCCGGGCGAAGGGATCGATCCCGCCGGCGAAGAACAGCGGGCCGGGCAGGCCGGGCGCGCGCTCCTCGTGCATCTTGAGCGCCATCATCATCTCGAGGAGCCGGTCTTCGTCGCGGGGCAGGCCGCGCTCGCGGATCTCGAGCAGGTCGATCATGTGCGCATCGAGCACCGGCACCGCCTCGGCCAGCCCGTCGAAATCGGCCGCGCCCCAGGTCTGCGACAGCAGCGCCGCTCGCGCGGCGTTCTGGGCGGCGAAGTCGAGCCGGCCGACGATGAAGGGCGCGCGCAGGTCGCCCTCGCGATAGGCGCGGAAGAACACGATCTCCTGGGGCTCGAGCACCGCCTCGACGCGCGCGGGGTCGCCATGGGGCAGCACTGCGCCGGCCAGGCGCACCTTCATGCGGAACTGGACGTCGCGGCCGGGGAACTCCTTCTCCTCGTCGACGATCCGACGGGCGATGTCCTCGGCCACCGGCACAGAGAGGCCGTCGCCGAGCCGGGTCATCCGCGCCGAGACCGGCAGGCCGCGCATCCCCTCGGCCTCGGCCGAGAGCTGGCCGAGCCCGAAGCGCCCCTCGGCGAGGTCGTAGGTGCCGAGCCGGGTGCGCCCCGACAGCCACATCGTCTCGCCCGGCCGCTCGGCCCTCGCCT
>JBCBPG010000470.1:0-4176 GCA_039820865.1 Pseudomonadota bacterium | reverse complement strand
GCCAGGATGGCCGAGCAGGTGCCCGAGGTCAGCGTCGTGGTCGCCCATGGCCAGATGGCCGCGGGTGTGCTGGACGACAAGATGAACGCCTTCTACGACGGCCGCTACGACGTGCTGCTCTCGACCACCATCATCGAGAGCGGGCTGGACATTCCGCGCGCCAACACGCTGATCGTCCACCGCGCCGACCAGTTCGGCCTGGCACAGCTCTACCAGATCCGCGGCCGGGTCGGGCGCTCCAAGCTCCGCGCCTATGCCTACTTCACCACGCCGCCGCTGAAGCCGATCACGCCCCAGGCCGAGAAACGCCTCAAGGTCCTCGGCTCGCTCGACAGCCTCGGCGCGGGCTTCACGCTGGCCAGCCACGACCTCGACCTGCGGGGCGCCGGCAACCTGCTCGGCGAGGAGCAGTCGGGCCATGTCCGCGAGGTCGGCTACGAGCTTTACCAGTCGATGCTGGAGGAGGCGATCGCCAAGCTCCGCGCCGGCGAGACGGGCGACGAGGACGAGGACGGCGACTGGTCGCCCCAGATCAACCTGGGCGTGCCCGTGCTGATCCCCGAGGACTATGTGCCCGATCTCGACGTCCGCCTCGGCCTCTATCGCCGCCTCTCGGGCCTCGAGGCCAAGCGCGACCTCGAGGGCTTCGCGGCCGAACTGCACGACCGCTTCGGCAAGCCACCGGCCGAGGTCGAGACGCTGCTCAGGGTCGTGCGCGTCAAGGCGATGTGCCGCCGCGCCGGCATCGCCAAGCTCGACGCGGGCCCCAAGGGCGCGACGCTGCAGTTCCGCGGCGACCGCTTCGACAACCCCGCGGGGCTGGCCGACTACATCCAGGGCAACAACGGGCTCGCCAAGGTCAAGGACACCCGGCTGGTGATCCGGCGCGACTGGCGCGACGGCGACGACAAGGTCAAGGGCGCCTTCGCCATCGCCCGGGACCTGGCAAAGCTCGCCCGGGACGCCGAGGCCGCCTGAGATCGGCGCTGCGCGAAACGCAGCGCCCGTGGCTCCGCGCCCGGTCCCGATCGGGCACCATGAAAGCTCAGGAACGCCCTCTATCCCGCTATAAGATAGATGAAAAAGCAAAGGGCGCGCCCAGATGGACGCGCCCGGTAGGTCGTCGTGTCACGCCGTCGTGTCCGCCGATCAGGCGGCAACGCTCGCCGGCAGGCGGCGCGGGGGCAGGGCCTCGCGGCCCTGGCGGCGGTCCATCAGCCAGCGATGGGCCTCCTCGCGGCGCTCGGGGCATCCGCCCGCGCGGCGCGGGCTCTCGACCCGGCGGCTGACGGCAGCAGTCTTCTCCGGCTGGGTGTCGAACATGGCACCTTCCTCCAAGATCTGTCGTCACAGGAAACGCGGCAGCCCGCGTGTGAGCGCTGCTTATCCGAACGTTTGGGGAAAATCACCAGTTTTTTTCAATCCGTGTCAGTGTGTGATCACATTCAACCCCGATCCTGCACCTGACGAGCATACTCGCGTGCCGAGACAGGCAGGTCCGGGTGCTGGACCGCGGCCACCCACGGCCCCACCTCGCGGGCAGAGGCAAACGAGGGAGCGTGACATGGGTCACCTGGTCGACGGCACCTGGCAGGATCAGTGGTACGACACCAAGAACACAGGGGGCGCCTTCAAGCGCCAGGATGCGGCCTTCCGCAACTGGGTCACCCCCGACGGCAGCCCGGGCCCCAGCGGCGAGGGCGGCTTCGCGGCCGAGAGCGGGCGCTACCACCTCTATGTCTCCTATGCCTGCCCCTGGGCACACCGCACGCTGATATTCCGCAGCCTCAAGGGGTTGGAGCCACATATCGATGTAAGCGCCGTGCACCCGTTCATGGGCACCGACGGCTGGCATTTCGCCACCGACTACGAGGGCGCGACGGGCGACCGGCTGGGCGGGCGTCCCTTCATGCGCGACGTCTACCTGGCCGACACGCCCGACATGACCGGCCGGGTGACGGTCCCGGTGCTGTGGGACAAGGCGCGAGGGCGCATCGTCTCGAACGAGAGCGCCGAGATCATCCGCATGCTCAACACCGCCTTCGACGCGATCACGGGGTCGGTGCTGGATCTCTACCCGGCCGAGCTGCGCGCCGAGATCGATGCGGTGAACGAGCGCGTCTACCACACGGTGAACAACGGCGTGTACAAGGCGGGCTTTGCCACGACCCAGGCGGCCTACGAGGCGGCCGTGCAGCCGCTCTTCGAGACGCTGGACTGGCTGGAGGCGCGGCTCACCGCCCAGCGCTACCTGGTGGGCGACCGGATCACCGAGGCCGACTGGCGGCTCTTCACGACGCTGGTGCGCTTCGACGCGGTCTATGTCGGGCACTTCAAGTGCAACCTGCGCCGGATCGCCGACTATCCTGCGCTGTCGGGCCATCTGCGCGAGCTCTACCAGTGGCCGGGCGTGGCGGCGACGGTGCGGATGGACCACATCAAGGACCACTACTACACCAGCCACGAGACGGTTAACCCGACGCGGATCGTGCCTGCGGGTCCTGTCCTCGACCTCGACCGGCCGCATGGCCGGGACGCCCTGGCGGCCGCCTGAACCGGCGGGGCGGGGCTGGGCGGCGGCGCGCTGGCGCTCAGAACGCCAGCAGGCCGAGCGCCAGCAGCAGCGCGATCCCGACGCAGAGCAGGATGCCCGCCGTGTGCAGGTTCCTCAGCCGTTCGCGCGCGAAGGCGACGGCCTCGGGCCCCTGCAGCTGCGCGGCGATCACGCGGTCATAGGACTCCCGCAGCCGCAGGATGACGGGCGCGATCTGCACCACCACGATGCCGGCCGCCAGCACGGCGAAGGCCGCCACCGGGGTCATGCCCTGCGCCATCATCGACAGCGCCACCATGATGGCCGCGATCCCGGCCAGCATCACGAGGAAGTAGCCGATCCCTGCCACGACGGGCTGGCCGACGCGCGATGCGGCGTCATGGGGGTCGACCTGCGCGGTGCCGCGGATATGCGGGCAGCGCATCATGTGGATCGCCCCGCCGCCCGCGGCCAGCAGGATCAGCGCGATGACCAGCCAGGCGACCCAGTGCTGCCCGACGAGATCCAGGTTCTCGATCAGCATGTTCATGGCATGTCCTCACAGGTTGCGTCAGCCACTGGGGTCGCCCGGCGTCTCGCTGGGCGTCTCGCTGGGCGTCTCGCTGGGCCTCTCGCTGGGCGTCTCGTCCGCCTCGGCCGCGGCGCCGCGCTTGGCAAGCGCCTCGGCGATCTCCTCGATGATCCGCGTCCAGGTGTCGACGTCCTGCGCGCCCTGCACGACGTAGCGGCCCTGGATCACGTAGCAGGGCACGCCGGTGACCCCCATCTCGCGGGCCGCCCGCTCCTCCTCGACCAGTGACGCGCGCTCGGCATCGCTGTCCAGAAGCCGGCCGACGACATCGCCGTCCATGCCGGCGCCGATGGCGACATCGCTCAGCACCGCGCGGTCCGAAATGTCCTCGCCGCGGCGAAAGTAGCGGTCGAACAGCGCATCGACCACCGCCTCCTCCCGCCCGTCCTGCGCGGCCCACCGGATCAGTCGGTGAGCATCGAGCGTCTGCGGCGTGCGCCTGATGGCGCCGAGGTCGACGTCCAGACCATCCTCCGCCGCGATATCGGCGATCCGGCCATAGACCCGGGCCGCCCCCTCGCGCCCGCCGAACTTGGCCTCCAGATAGGCCTGGCGGTCCATGCCCTCGCCCGGCATCTCGGGGTTCAGCCGGAACATCCGCCAGTGCGGCGTGAACGGGTTGTGCCCGACGCGCGCGATCGCCGCCTCGAGCCGTGTCTTGCCGATCAGGCACCAGGGGCAGATGGGATCCGAGATGATGTCGAGCGGAACCATATGACCTCCGATGCGATGTCACCCAAGTCGGGTCCGCAGCCGGCCCTGTCAACGTCCAAGGCCCGGGGCGCACGTCGGCGTGACGGCCCTCGGTGGCGGTGCCCTCGCGGCGGCACGCCCTTCCTGCCCCTCCCTGTGTCATGCTTGACCGCGAGAGCTGAACAATCCGCAACCGCTGAGGTCGCAGATCGGGACCGGGGTGTTTGCTTTATGTTCGGTCTCTTCGCGCTAGCCTGACGCGGGTGGGCAGGGCCCTCCCGGTGGCCGCGCCACCCCAGCTTGCGACGCTCAGCGGTCCCGGCGATGCCGGTCGACCAGGGCGCGTCGCTGGAGCTTG
>JBCBPG010000469.1:0-4187 GCA_039820865.1 Pseudomonadota bacterium | reverse complement strand
GTGACGTCACGCGAGACGGGCGACGAAGGCCGAGATCAGGCGGCCGAGGACGGCGGGCTGCTCGACGCAGGGGATGTGGCCGGCCTGGCGGATCTCGTGGAACTCGCAGCCCGCGATCATCCCCGCGGTCTCGCGCACCAGTGCCGGCGGCGTCGCGCCGTCCTCCTCGCCCACGACGGCGATGGCGGGCACGGAGAGGGCGGCCGCCCGCGCGCGGTAGTCGGTGTCGCGGATCGCGCGCGAGGTCGTGACGTAGCCGGCAGGGTCGGTCCGCGTCAGCATCATGCGCCAGGGCGCGAGGCGGGCGGGGTCGGCGCGGAACCCGGCCGAGAACCAGCGCTCCATCGTGGCGTCGGCGACGGCGGCCATGCCGCCCGTCTCGACCGCCTCGATCCGCGGGTTCCAGATCTCGTCGCTGCCGATTTTGGCCGCCGTGTCGGCGAGGACCAGGCCGCGGACCAGGTCCGGCCGGGCGGCGGCGAGGCCGATGGCGATCAGTCCGCCGACCGAGAGGCCGACGACGATGGCCGGCCCGGTCCCCCGCGCATCCAGCAGCCGGGCCAGATCGTCGACGAGGTCGTCGATGGTCCAGGGCGTGGCCGGCGCCGCGGTGAGACCGTGGCCGCGCTTGTCGTAACGGATCTGCCGCCAGGCCGGCGGCAGGTGGGCCATCAGCGGGTCCCAGATGCGCAGATCGGTGCCGAGCGAGTTGGCGAAGACCAGCGTGGCGCCGTCGCCCGCGCCGCGATCGTCGACATGGAGGACGACCTGGTCGAGCCGTTCGGTATCCATGGCCGGCATGGCATCGCTCCCTTCGTGATCCGGTTGGCGGCTCCGGGCGGCGGCGCGACCGGAGCGGCGCTGCCCGCAACCCGGTCTAGCCGCTCGTGGGGCGCGGCGCATCCCGGCGGTCGCGCGTCGGGACCGTTGGCCGCTGCCTCCCCGGGAGAGGGAACCGCCGGAGCCCGTTCTGCGTTAGGTTGAGGAGGCGTGAATGGAAACGATCTTCTATCGGAACGAACGCGTAAACGTTCCTTAACGAAGGATTAACCAATGACACGTTAGGGGTGGAGATACGCAAGCGCGGTCGTCGTCAGCGCCAACCTCCGACGACCGCATAAACGCTACGCTACTGAGTAACACCCCGCTTCCAACGGTGTGATGGTTGTACGCCGGCGCTCATGACCCGAAAAGCCTTTTTCTTTCAGGACCGGTTCGCGTGTTGCGCGAACCGCTCATTCTTGTTTTCGCCACAGTGTGGAGAAACCGCCTAGATCCATTATACGCAAGGATTTTCCGCTATGCAGAGGGGGTGGTCTCAGCGGGATTATCCACAGGTGAAAGACCCCCTGCATGCTCGATTTGCTCGATAACCGCCATGAGGTTATGTCCCGATTTGAGACTGGTAAAGAGGTAGGGTCGGGCTCCCCGCATTCGTCTCGAATCGATATCCATCACTTCCAGTGATGCGCCAACAGCATCGGCGATGTCGATCTTGTTGATGACCAGCAGGTCCGATCGCGTGATGCCCGGGCCCCCCTTGCGCGGGATCTTGTCGCCCGCCGAGACGTCGATGACGTAGAGCGTCACGTCGGCAAGCTCCGGGCTGAAGGTGGCGGCCAGGTTGTCGCCGCCGCTCTCGATCAGGATGATGTCGAGGTCGGGATGACGGCCGGTCAGGTCGGCAACAGCGGCCAGGTTGATCGAGACATCCTCGCGGA
This sequence comes from Pseudomonadota bacterium, assembly GCA_039820865.1. Classification (GTDB taxonomy): domain Bacteria; phylum Pseudomonadota; class Alphaproteobacteria; order Rhodobacterales; family Rhodobacteraceae; genus Thermohalobaculum. The sequence goes on along the minus strand of JBCBPG010000469.1, from coordinate 2,466 downwards.
TCGCGGTATGCGGGCAGCCCCCCGTCTCGACCCCGACGATCCGGTCCAGCGGCAGGACCTGCGCGCGCATCAGGAACTCGGCATCCTCGGTGGTGAAGATGTCGTTGGTGATCGCGGCGACCGAGTAGCGCGGGGCGAGCGCCCGGCAGAGCGCGGCCGTCAGCGTCGTCTTGCCGGCACCCACGGGCCCGCCGATGCCCACGCGGAGCGGGCCGTGAGGCGAGCGGCCGGGCAGGCGCGCCTCGCCGGCGGGCGCATCGGTATCGGTCGGGCCGGGGGGTAGCAGGTCGTGCGGGGTCATGTGCGGAACAGCCTCACGGTCAGGGTCTCGTGGCGCATCGCCTGGATGTCGCCGATCAGGCAGGCGGTGCCGTGCAGGCCCGCCCACGGGTCGTGCCAGGAATCGTGCCAGGGATCGTGCGAAAGGTCGGGTTGATCGGCGGTCGCCCGGTCGGTCGCGGACGGGTCGTTGGCCGGGTCGTCGGCCGGGACCCGGGCCAGCACGGCCTCGGCGGTTGCATGGATCACGGGCGCAAGCCCGGCCAGCACCGTCTGCGCCGCCGTCTGGCCGATCGGCATCAGCCGCTGCGCCGCCGCCGCCAGGTTCGCCGCGAAAGCGGTCAGGGCGAGCGGCAGCACGATGGCCGGCGCCAGCCCCGCCTCGCGCGCGGCGCGGCCCAGGGCGACCGGCAGCGTCGCGGGCCCTGCCGCCCCCCGTCCCCAGGCCGCCGCGGTGACGGCGGCGAAGGCAGCGCCCTGGGCAGCAGTCTCGGTCAGCCGCTCGCGCGAGGCGGCAAGCGCGCGGGCCCGGATGTCGGCCATGGCCGCGTCGCCACTCAGCGCCTCGGCCAAAAGGAGTGCCTCGCTCCGCCCCGCGCCATGGGCGATGCAGTCCCCGAGCCAGGCGGAGAGACCGTCGGCATCGCCGACCCGCCCCTCGGCGATCGCCTGCTCCAGTCCGTGGCTGTAGGCGAAGGCCCCCGTGGGATAGCCGGCCGAGAGCCACGCGAAGAGCGGGACGAGATCGCGGGGCGACGCTGCGTCCGTGCCCGCACGGTCGGCGTCCGGTGCAGCATCAGGGGCGGCGTCCGGGGCGGTTGGCCCCTGGCTGACAGCCCGCTCAGTCATGGCGATGGGGGATGTGGGCATTGGGATCGGTCTGGGGGTCATGGGCGTGGTGGTGTCCGTGCGTGCGGCCGTGGCCATAGGCGCCGCCCTCGGGACGGAACGGCGCCTCGACAGCCTCGACCCGGCCGCCGAGGCGGCGGACCATGTCGGCGACCACGTGGTCGCGCTCGATCAGCAGGCGGTCGGGGCCGATCTCGGCCGGCAGGTGGCGGTTGCCGACATGCCAGGCGAGCCGGGCCAGGTGGCGCGGGTCGTCGGCGGTGACGGCGTACAGAGGCTCGGCAGCGGCGCGGACGGCGACATGGCGGCCGTCCTCCAGCGCCAGCAGCGCGCCGTCGTCGAGCTCGGTGGCCTCGGCGAGGTCCAGGAGGAAGCGCTCGCCCGCGTCGGTCTCGAGCACGGCACGCCTGCGGTAGCGCCCGGCCCGGTCGAGCGTGACGGTTGCCTCTGCGGCAGCGTGGCCGGCGGGCCGGGTGTCGAGCGCGCGGATCATCGTCGGTCCCATGGGCGTCGCGTTCAGCCTCGCTTCACCATGTTGGGCCAGTCTCGCCCCGTCGAGGCTGTGAGGAGGGCTGCGATGCATCCGGCCGATGCGCTGTTCAGGGTGAGGGAGGCGCTGAGGGTCCTGAAGCTGCGGGAAGCCGCGCTCAAGGACGCCCTCGTCGCAGCGTCTCCGTGCGATCGGGCTGGCCGCGACTGGATCGCGGAGGTCGAGTTCCAGGACGACAGGGTGCCGGACAGGAACGCCCCGCCGAACGGCGGCGCCACCGACGGGCGGTTCTGGCGCCGGCGCCGCACGCGCCGGGTCGTCCTGACGCCCGTCATCCGCACCCCGTCGGAGGTGCCGCAGCCGAAGGCGGAGGCCCCCGCGACGACCGATGGGCCTGCGCCGCCCATGGCGGCTCCGGCACCCTTCGGCGGCCGGGGCCGGAGGGGGGCGCGCCGCGGTCGGGCCTTGCCGGACCCGCTCGTCGATATCGAGGACGGATGGTGATCGCGCATCAGAACAGGAAGTAGCGCTGGGCGAGCGGCAGCTCGGTCGCCGGCTCGCAGGTCAGCAGCTCGCCGTCGGCACGGACCTCGTAGGTCTCGGGGTCGACCTCGATGGACGGCAGGGCGTCGTTCAGCACCATGTCCTTCTTGCCAATCCCGCGCGTGCCCTTCACCGCCACCACCGGCGTCGCCAGGCCGAGGTCGCGCTCGACGCTCTCGGCCACCGAGGCGTCGGAGACGAAGAGCGCCGGCCCCCGCTCGGCCGAGCGGCCATAGGCGCCGAACATCGGGCGCGAGTACACGGGTTGCGGCGTCGGGATCGAGGCGTTCGGGTCGCCCATCTGC